>JANMQB010000093.1:0-8210 GCA_031370155.1 Hyphomicrobiales bacterium
GCGTTGCCGCCGATCCGGTCAAGGCGCGGGACTATCTCGAACGGGCCGCGGCGGCGGGTGATCAGCCGGCCCAGCGCAAGCTCGCCGTCGCGCTCCTCAAGGGCGAAGGCCTGCCCAAGGACGCAGCCCGCGGCGTGGCGCGGCGTGGAGCTGCGGCGGCCACCGGCAGCGGCAGCGCCCTCTCGATCCTCGGCCAGGCCTATCTCTCGGGCAGCGGCGTTGCCGCCGATCCGGTCAAGGCGCGGGACTATCTCGAACGGGCCGCGGCGGCGGGCGATCAGACGGCGCAGCGCAAGCTCGCTGTCGCGCTTATCATGGGCGCCGGCCTGCCCAAGGATGTGGCCAAGGGGTTTCAGCTTCTCGAAGCTGCTGCAAGCGATCCTCAAACACTGACCAGTCTTGGCCGGTTCTATTTGGAGGGCGCCGCCGTCGAAAAGGATATTCCAAAGGCGGTCAACTACTTCGAGGAAGCCGCAAAGCAAGGCGAATACAGCGGCCTCGAGGCGCTGGGAAGCAGCTACCTATCCGGCGAACACACTCCAAAGGACATTGCCTTGGCTAAGAAATATTTGGTCAGGGCGGCAGAAAGCGGACGTGGGTCGGCCTGGGTCAGGCTAGCGCGCGCCGCAGCCTCGGGCCTGCTTGGCCCGGATTCACCGGCCCTGTACACGAAGTTTGAACGCAGCGCCCGAGCGGTGAAGGCGAGCGGGATCGATATCGTTGATGCCGAGCGCCATTTCTTGGCGCAGGGAGGGAAGGAGAATCCGGCACTTGCCATCAAGAAGCTCGAGCTTGCGGCGAAGGCTGGCAATTCCGAAGCCATGGTCTATTTGATTGACCTCTATCGCGATGGCCGCAAGAACGTTGCGGATAGGAGTCTCGCAAAGTCAAAGCAATATCTTTCTGTGTATGCAGCCAAATTGCCGGATGCGGTTCGCGCCCGGCAGCAAATTCTCCTGAGACTCGCGGCGGCGGCTGGACCGAATGATTACCAATCGCTTCTCGATAATCCCTCGGCCGCCGCGGGGCTTGCCGATCCGGAGGCTCAATCACAGGTGTGGAGGACAAATCCGAACTTCGCCGTTTACCGCCTGCAGGCGAAACTTCGGTCATCGGGCAAGTATAGCGGTCCGCTCAACGGTCTCGCCACCGCCGCCACGCTGAGGTCGATGCGCGCCGCTTGCAGCGATCGAAAGGATGATTTCAAATGTGGAGGGATGCTTTTGAAGCCTCGAGTTATTTATAGTCTCACATTTCAATAGCCATAGGCTTAAAGCGGCAATTCGAGGTAGACTGCCTTACGGCGAATTCATTGGACCGGCCGGGCGGACCGGTGCACTCTCCGCCCCATTGCGGCATTGATTCAATTTCCGGAGATTCAGGCACCCCATGATCAAGCGCTTTGCCGGTCTCATCGCCGGTCTCGTCCTGCTGCTCGCAGTGGCCGCGCCCGGCGAGGCACTCGACATCGCCGTCGCCGATTTCAAGCTCGCCAACGGCATGGAAGTGGTGGTGATCCCGGATCACCGCGCCCCCGTCGTCACCCACATGGTCTGGTACAGGGTGGGTTCCGCCGACGAGCCCCAGGGCAAGTCCGGCATCGCCCATTTTCTTGAGCACCTGCTGTTCAAGGGCACGGCCAAATATCCCGCCGGCGAATTCAGCCGCCTGATCCGCTTGAATGGCGGTGAGGAGAACGCCTTCACCACCCGCGACTACACCGGCTATTTCCAGCGCATCGCCAGGGACCGGCTCGATCTGGTCATGGAACTCGAAGCCGACACATGCAGAATTTGCTGCTCACCGACGAGAACGTGCTGCCCGAATTGCAGGTCGTCCAGGAGGAGCGGCGCGAGCGCACCGACAACGATCCCTCGAGCCTGCTCGGCGAGCAGCTCGAAGCCGTCATGTATGCGGCCCACCCCTATGGCAAGCCGGTGATCGGCTGGATGTCGGAAGTGATGCAACTGACACGGCAGGATGCCGTCGATTACTACAGGGCCCATTACACTCCGGCCAATGCCATTCTCGTGGTGGCGGGCGATGTGACCGCCGAAGAGGTGAAAAGGCTGGCCGAAAAGCACTACGGCGCACTGAAGAACGGCTTCAAGCCCGCCGCCCGCAAACGAACCATGGAGCCTGCACCCATCGCCGCCCGCCGCGTCATCATGAAGGATGCGCGCGCCGCTTCGCCCATCATCCAGCGCAGCTATCTGGCGCCCAGCTATGCGACCGCCAAGGGTAGGCAAGCCGAAGCGCTCGATGTGCTTGCCGAGATACTGGGCGGCGGCACCCAGAGCCGCCTCTATCGGAAGCTGGTGGTCGAGCAGAAACTCGCCGCCTATACCGGCGCCTGGTATTCCGGCGACGCCCTCGACTATGGCGGCTTCGGCGTCTATGGCGCCCCCAATGCCGGCATCGATCTCGACAAGGTGGAACAGGCCATCGACGAAGTGATCGCCGATGTTGTCAGGAGCGGTGTCACCCAGGGCGAACTCGACCGCGCCAGGGCGAAGCTCCTCGCCGATAACGTCTACGCCCTCGACAATCAGGCGACGCTCGCCCGCATCTTCGGTTCCGCGCTCGCCACCGGATCGACGGTGGCCGATGTGCTCGGCTGGGACGCCGAGATCGAAAAGCTTAAAGCCGCCGACATCGGCATGGCCGCCGTCCAGGTCCTGAAGATCGAAGCCTCCGTCACGGGCAGGCTCATTCCCGAACCGCCGCAATCGCAGAATTGAACCGGGCCCCATGCGCAATCTGATTTGGAAACCGTTCGCCAGCCTCCTTCTCCTTCTGGTCCTCGCCCTTCCGGCGCTCGCCGTCGAGATCAAGCAGGTCGTCAGCCTCGGCGGCATCGAAGCCTGGTTGGTCGAGGACAGCACCATTCCGCTGATCGCCGTGCAGTTTTCCTTCAAGGGCGGCGGCGCCATGGACCCCAAAGGCAAGGATGGCGTCTCGCATTTTCTCACCGGCATGATGGATGAAGGGGCGGGGGACCTCGATTCCGCCGCCTTCCAGAAGAGGCGCGACGAGCTCGCCTTCAAGATGTCCTTCGATGCCAGCCTCGATTATTTCGAAGGCAACTTCCAGACCCTGTCGCGCAACCGCGATCGATCCTTCGCTCTTTTGAAGCTGGCAATTGCCAGCCCCCGCTTTGACGCCGAACCGCTTGAGCGCGTGCGCCAGCAGTTTCTGATCGGCGCTAGGGACGACCGCGAAAACCCGGACAAGATTGCCTCGCGCGCCTGGATGGCGGCGGCATTGGGCAGCCACCCCTATGCCCGCGACTTGAGCGGCAATGAAAAAACCCTGGCCGCCATCACTGCCGCCGATCTTACCGCCGCCCACCAGCGCATCTTCGTCCGCAAGAGTCTGCAGATCGCCGTCGTCGGCGACATTGACGCGGCAACACTTGCCCGCCAGCTCGACGAAACCTTCGGCGGCCTGCCGGAAGGCGCGGCGCCGGAACTTCCGGCCATGGTGGAACCCGCCGCCGGACCTTCGCTCCAGGTGATCGAGCGCGACATTCCGCAATCGATCATTATCTTCGGCCACGGCGGCATTTTACGCGGCGATCCGGATTTCTTCCCCGCCTACATCATGACCTCCATTCTCGGCGGCGGCGGCTTCGGCTCGCGCCTCACCGACGAAATCCGCGAGAAGCGCGGCCTCACCTATGGCGTGGGCGCGGGACTCGTGCCGCTCGACCGGGCCGGGCTGTTCATGGGCTCGCTCGGCACCCGCAACGAGAAAGCGGGCGAGGCGCTGGCGCTGGTCAGGGACGTTTTGAAGCGCATGGCCGACGAGGGCCCCACGGCCCAGGAACTGGCCGAGGCCAAGACTTTTCTCACCGGCTCCTATGCACTGCGCTTCGACAGCAATGCCAAGATTGCCGGCCAGCTTCTCGGCATCCAGCAGGAAAATCTCGGGATCGATTACATCAACCGCCGCAATGCCATGGTCGAGGCGGTGACCCTCGAACAGGTGAAAGCCCAGGCCAAACGCCTTATCGATGCGGACCGGCTTATCGTCACCGTCGTCGGCCGCCCGCAAGGACTGAGCTGAGAGGGACGGCATGCGCATAAGGCGGCTCCCCGAAGGCACCGTCAACCGCATCGCGGCGGGCGAGGTCGTCGAGCGCCCGGCGAGCGTGGTCAAGGAACTCGTCGAGAATGCCATCGACGCCGGCGCCACGCGCATCGACGTCGCCTTTCGCGGCGGCGGCCGCAACCTCATCAAGGTCACCGATGACGGCATCGGCATGGACGCCGAGGATTTGGCCCTCGCCATCGAGCGCCATGCCACTTCCAAACTGTCCGACGACGCGCTGATCGATATCCGCACACTGGGCTTTCGCGGCGAGGCCCTGCCGTCGATCGGCGCCGTCAGCCGTATGAGCATCGCCTCGCGGTTGCGCGACGGCAACGGCGCTCACGTTGTCGCCGTCGAAGGTGGCGTCAGGCGCGATGTGCGTCCCACCGCTCTGTCGCGCGGCACCGAGATCGAAGTCCGCGACCTGTTTTTTGCCACCCCCGCCCGGCTCAAGTTTCTCAGGAGCGAGCGCAGTGAAACGGCGGAAGCCGCCGACGTGGTGCGCCGCCTGGCACTCGCCTATCCGGCCGTCGGCTTCAGCTTTGTCACCGAAGAGCGCCGCCTGGTCGACGCGCCGCCCGGTGAGACCGGCGCTGATCGCATCCGCCGCATCATGGGCGCGGATTTCATCGGCAATGCCGTGCCCTTCGAAACGGAGCGCGACGGGCTGCGCGTCGCGGGCCATGCGGGTCTGCCCACCTGGTCCAGGGCCCATGGCGCCATGCAGTTCCTCTTCGTCAATGGCCGCCCGGTGCGCGACAAACTCCTCGCCGGGGCCATTCGCGGCGCCTATGCCGATCTGATGGCGCGGGCCCGCTTTCCGGCCGTCGTCCTGTTCGTGACCTGTCCTTCCGACCGCGTCGATATCAATGTCCATCCCACCAAGGCGGAAGTGCGCTTCCGCGACGGGGCACTGGTCCGCGGTCTCATCGTCGGCGCCATCCGCAGATGTCTCGGCGCCGGCAACCACGCCGCCAACTCGGACTTGGCGCGCCGAACTGTGTCCAGCTTCCGGCCGATGACGGCGCCCGCCTATTCAGGCTTCTCCGAGACCCAAGCGGCTTTTGCCATGAATATGCCGCTCGCCGCGCCCATCGCCGGGGAAACCGTCTCGGATCATCCACTCGGTGCCGCGCGTGCTCAGCTCCACGACAATTACATTCTGGCCCAGACCGCCGGTGGTCTCGTGCTGGTCGATCAGCATGCCGCCCATGAGCGGCTCGTCTATGAGCGATTGAAGCGTGAGCGGGCGGGCGCGGGCATCGCCACCCAGCCGCTATTGGTGCCCGAGGTCGTCGATCTCGATCCCACCGAGGTTGAACGCATCGCCGGCGCCACCGGGCTCCTTGGCCAGTCGGGTCTTGCCGTCGAAGCCTTCGGCGACGGCGCGGTCATCGTGCGCGAGGTTCCCGCCGCCCTGGCCGGCGGCAATATCGCGGGATTGATTCGCGACCTCGCCGATGAGCTGGCCGAGCTTGACAAGGCCGGCGGCATCGAGGAGCGCATCAACCATGTGCTGGCGACCATCGCCTGCCATCACTCGGTGCGGTCGGGCCGCAAGCTCCGCCCTGAGGAGATGAACGCGCTGCTGCGCGAGATGGAGGCGACCCCCAATTCCAGCCAGTGCAACCACGGCCGGCCCACCTTCATCGAACTGAAGCTTTCCGATATCGAGCGGTTGTTTGGACGGACGTGACGTGGCGCGGGACCTTGCCGGCAGCATCGGCGGGAACATGCACCCGATAGGTCGCGGGATCGGCCTCGCCCCGAGCGATGGCGCGGTTTCTTGGTGCCTGTATTAGAATAGCAATTTCTCTGATGACGTGATCACATGCGTGGGATAACGTTGCGCTGGTTAAGTGCGGTCCTCAGAATGATTGGGAGATGCGGGCATGGCTAGAACGCTTTATATCATTGACGATAAAGTAATTAGAGGACTGGGTGAGCGAATACTCAAAGCGATGCAGAAAGAATTAAATGACATTTTTTCTTTTGTTACGAATTTCAGCATTACCATGGTCACTCCTACAAAGCTTCCGGCAACAATAGATTTTACTGACTCGATTTTAATAGTCGTTCCTCATGATGATGACGTGGCCCCTACCAAAAGTACTGCGGAACAACAGCAAGTACGTTCCATTAAAGCTTCAATCCTGCAGAGACATCTTAACATACAACTGGCCCAGGTAACCCGAACCGCTCAACAACCGGACCTGGGTGGCGTAGGCTGGCAAGGAAAAGAAATACTGCAGAACGCCATTGTATGTAAAACTGGGGGTATAGCATCATGTCAGTATGTTAAGGAAGCAGTGCTCAAGCAATTCGCTCCAGATCAGTTGTCTCTGGATGATGCTAAACAACGGCGAGATAAAGCCAAAATAATAGCGGCAACCGCGCATGGAGACGAAAAATTCAAAAAGGAGCAGCGAGCAGACGAGTACTATGCAAAAGTGGAAGAGCACTGGAAATTAACGAACGCCGCCTTTGCGTCCTGGCCGAAGGATATGCAGGAAGCGTTCGGCAACGGTCTCGCAAGGCTAATCGCCCATGAGGCACGGCATCAGTACGTTGTCGAACATTTTAGTGCAGGTGGACTGGGCGGGGAATCGGCTGAACTTTTTGGGGTGCCATCCTCCGAGAGGTTCCTGAAAGATGATCAAACCGACATCAATGCCAGCCTGACGCAGTTTGAGAGCGATCAAAGCAAAGCCACTATCCATTTAGAGACTTTTCCAAATGGACAGCCTTTTGCAATTTATATCACCAGAAGTTCTTCTGTTGCCTGAAGGAGCGACAAGCATCGAACCGCGTCAGCCTATCCCTGGTTTCCTAACATCATCTTCATGGTACGTTAAGCCGATAATCGCCCTGTCATGGCTGCACGATGGGTCCCCGGGACAAACCCGGGGATGATAACAGTTGGGAATTTCCCGGTCCCGTCAAGCCCGGTAGAACCTCACTTGGGTATCGCCATAAACACGCCGGTCGAGCACGGTGAGGCCGGGAACCTCGGCAACCTCGGCGTTCTCTGCCTCTTCTAGCACCACCACTGTGCCTGGCGCCAGCCAGCCGCCATCCACCAGCGATGCCAGCGCTTTCCCGCCGAGGCCCTTGCTGTAGGGCGGATCGGCGAAGACGAGATCGAAGGGCGGCTGCGGCGCGCAGGGGCCGAGCTTGGTGGCATCGCGCCGCCAGATCTTGCACTGGCCGATGACGCCGAGCCCATCGGCATTGCTGCCAATGAGTCCGCGCGCCCCCGCGCTGTCGTCGACGAACTGGCAGAAGCGCGCGCCCCTCGACAGCGCCTCGAGACCCAAGGCGCCGGTGCCCGCGAACAAATCCATCACCCGCGCGCCCTCGAGGCTGAAGCCTTCGATGCCATGGCTGAGGATATTGAAGATCGCCTCGCGCACCCTATCCGACGTGGGCCGCGTCGCCTGGCCCGCAGGTGCCGCGATGCTACGGCCCTTGAACTTTCCCCCGACGATCCGCATTGCCGCCCCTGAATTTGCCCCCGAGCTGCTCCTTCAACACTTTCGGCGGCACTTCTGCAATGCCGCCACGCGCCAGATCGCCGAGCACGAAGGGCCCGAAGGAGGTGCGGATCAGCCGGTTGACCTTGAGTCCCAGATGCTCGCAGACCTTCTTGACCTCCCGGTTCTTGCCCTCGCGGATGGCGAAGGTGAGCCAGCAATTGTCGCCCTGCATCTTGTCGATCTTCGCCTCGATCGGTCCGTAGCGCACACCTTCGATCTCGACGCCGTCCTTGAGCTTCGCCAGCATGGCATCGTCCACCTTGCCATAGGCGCGCACCCGGTAGCGCCGGATCCAGCCGGTGGCTGGCAGTTCCAGGAGCCGCGCCAGTTCGCCGTCATTGCTGAGCAGCAGCAGGCCTTCGGTATTGAAGTCGAGCCGGCCGATCGAGACGACCCGCGGCAACTGCTCGCGCAGCTTCTCGAACACCGTCTGGCGCCCCTGCGGGTCCTTGTGGCTGACCACCAGCCCGTCCGGCTTGTGGTAGCGCCACAGTCGCGACTCGTCCTTCTGCGGCAGCGGCTTGCCGTCGATGCGGATCGCGTCCTTGGCCGACACATTGATGGCGGCGGTCTTCAGCG
>JANMQB010000383.1:0-26883 GCA_031370155.1 Hyphomicrobiales bacterium
TGGCGCTGCACCGCCGCCTGCATGGCGAGATGGGCGCGCGGCGATAGCGTTTCCGCCGTGACGAAAACGGGTGGCAAGGGTGTTTCCCGGCCCTTGAGCGACCACCACAGCCGGGCGGCGTAATCCTCGACCCGCTCCACCCGGCGCGAGCCGTCGGGCATCAGGATCTTGCGGTCATAGGCGATGCTGAAAATGGGCTCGATGCCGCTCGAGACATTGCCGGCGAAGAGCGAGATCGTGCCGGTGGGGGCGATCGAGGTGAGCAGCCCGTTGCGAATGCCGTGTGTTGCGATCGCCTTTCTGATGCCGGCGGAAAGCCCCGCGGCATGGCCAGTAGCAGCGAAAGATTTACGGTCGAAGAGCGGGAAGGCGCCCTTCTCGCGCGCCAGGTCTATGCTCGCCCGGTAGGCGGCTTCCTCGATAGCCGCCATCCAGCGTTTGGCCGCGGCGGCCGCTTCGTCGCTACCATAGACGAGCCCGCACATGGCAAGTGCGTCGGCCAGCCCGGTCATGCCGAGGCCGATGCGGCGCTTCGCCAGTGCCTCGCGCTTCTGCGCCTCAAGCGGATAATTCGAAATATCGATCACATCGTCCATGAATCGCACTGCGACAGATACGACGCGGCGCAGTTCCACCTCTTCGAGGCGGGCATCCCCAGTGAATGGCGAAACTATGAAACGGGTGAGATTGACCGAGCCGAGAAGACAGGCGCCATAGGGCGGCAGCGGCTGTTCGCCGCACGGATTGGTGGCTTGAATCGTCTCGCAATAGGCGAGATTGTTCTCTGCGTTGATGCGGTCGATGAAGATGACGCCAGGTTCGGCGTAATCATAGGTCGAACGCATGATCAGATCCCATAGCGCCCGCGCTTTCAGGCTCTTGAAGGTGCGGCCGCCGAACACCAAAGGCCATTCGGAATCGGACTTGACCGCCTGCATGAAGCTGTCTGTCACCAGCACCGACAGATTGAAATTGCGCAACCGCCGGGGATCGCGCTTAGCCGTAATGAAGTCCTCAATGTCGGGATGATCGCAGCGCATGGTGCCCATCATGGCCCCGCGCCGCGACCCCGCCGACATGATGGTGCGGCACATGGCGTCCCACACATCCATGAAGCTCAAGGGCCCCGAGGCATCGGCACCAACGCCCTTTACTGGTGCACCCTTGGGCCGGAGCGTCGAGAAATCATGGCCGATGCCGCCACCCTGCTGCATGGTGAGGGCGGCTTCCTTCAGCCCGTCGAAAATGCCGGTCATCGAATCCTCGATGCGGCCCATGACGAAGCAGTTGAACAGCGTCACCGTGCGCCCGGTCCCGGCACCCGAGAGAATGCGTCCGGCCGGCAGATAGCGGAAGCCCGATAGAATGCCGTGGAATTCCGCGGCCCAGCGATCGCGCTCCGCTTCCGGTTCGGCCGCCGCCACGGCTTTCGCCACCCGCCACCAGCTCTCATCGATGGAGCCGTCGGTGGGCGCGCCGTCGCCCGCCTTGAAGCGGTACTTCATGTCCCAGATATCCTGGGCGATGGGGTCAAGAACCTGGTCGCTGCGGTCGGTCATGGCGGTTGCTCGGCTACGCGGAAGCTAAGTGTATCGTGAAAGCCTTTACGAGTCGAGAAAATGTTCTTGTTTCGTACCGTATCGGCCTTCGGCGACCAGCCTAGCCGTTGCGGTTTCGATGGCTGTTTCGAGCCGCGCCTGGAACTCCCGGCGCGGCAGATTGGCCGGGATCGCCGGAAGAAATTCGATGATGATGGTGCCGGGATGGCGGAGGAATTTCCGGCGCGGCCAATAGAGGCCGGAATTGAGGGCGAAGGGCGTGCAGGCAACCCCGAGCTTGCCATAGAGCGCCGCGGCACCTGGTTTGTAGTCCGGCGGATCGTCGGGACCACGTCTTGTCCCTTCCGGCATGATGACGATCTGGCGGCCGGTCGCGACTTCTTCTTGCCCACGCGCCACCAGAGCGCGGAGCGCGGCGGTACCGGCGCTGCGCGCAACCGCGATCATCCGGAACTTGAAAATGAACCAGCCGAAGAATGGAATCCAGGTGAGTTCCTGCTTCAGCACCATGGCGGGATCGTCGAGCAGCGGCAGGATGGCGAAGGTTTCCCAGAAGGACTGGTGCTTGCCGGCAACGAGTGCCGCATCCTTGGGGATATGTTCGCGGCCGCGCACTTCCATGCCGGTACCGGCGATCACCCGCAGCAGAAACAGTGAGGTCTTCGCCCATGCCTGCAGCGCCCGGATCGCCCATTTGCGCGGCAGCACGAAGAACTCCGCCCCCAGCACCAGGAACAGCGCCAGATTGACATAGAAGGCGATGTTGAACAGAACCGAGCGCAGCACGATCACGGCATGGCCCTCAACATGCGGATCAATATCATGCGCGAGGTAACGAGGCTGATGAGCGTTGCGGCGAAAGGCACGGCGAGCAGTATGCCGTAGTTCCATATGGCGGTGTCCGGCGGCGCGAAGAGCAGGCTGCGGCTGGCATCGGCAACGCCGCCTGCCCCTGCCGTGCCGGTGAGGCCGAGGAGAAAGAACGTCAGCAATCCGAGCGCCACGCCGATGAGACCGCCCCACAATCCGGTCTTGAGAAAGCGGCCATCGATCTGGCGCGAGATGTAACGGTCGCGGGCGCCAACGAGATGCAGCACGTCCACCACCTCGCGATTGGCGTCGAGCACCGTGCGGGTCGCGAAGATCACCGTGGCGACCGCCGAGACGCAGATCAGGAACAGGACCGCGAAGGAGAGCGTCGACAGCGCCCGCGCCATGCGCGTGAGCTCCGCCTGCCAGCGCTTGTGGGTATCGAGGCTGGCGCCCTTGACTTTGGCCTTGAGCGCATCGCCGAGAGCCGCGTAGTCCGGTGGCGCGCCTTCATCGATAGTGACGCGGATCAGCCGCGGAATGGGCAGGTCATCGAGTTTGCCGCTGCCGAGCCATGGCTCCAGAAGCTTCGCCGCCGTGGCGCGATCGAGGGTTTGAATGGCCTTTATGCCGGGAAATGACTCGATTAGCGCTTCTGCCTTGGCAATTTCGGCCTCGACATCGGCGTTCTGCACCGGGCGGACCTGCACCGTCACCTCGCGCGACAGGCCACCAGTCCAGCTTTCGACGGCGCGATCGATGAGGATCAGCGCGCCGATTGCCAGGCAGGCGAGATAGCACATCACCGCCATGGTCACCGTCAGGGCCTTGAGGGGCGCAGCTTCCGGCGGCACGATGGGCCCCGGCCGGTATGGTGTGCCGCTGTTCATGCCGCGCGCAGCTCGCCGTGTTCGAGATGCATGACCGGTGCCCCAGCCTGGGCGATGAGTTTGGCATCGTGGGTGGCGAGCAGCACCGTGGTGCCGAGCCGGTTGAGCTCGACGAAGAGATGCAGGAGCCTGCGGGCAAGGGCCGGATCGACATTGCCGGTGGGCTCGTCGGCGAGCAGCAGTTCCGGCTTGGCGATGACGGCGCGGGCGATGGCCGCGCGCTGCTTCTCGCCGCCCGACAACACCGGCGGATAGGCATGGGCCTGATCGGCAAGCCCCACCCAGCTCAATAGGTCCATGACATCGGCGCGGTAACTCGCCTCGCGCCTTCCGGCAACGCGCAAGGGCAGCGCCACATTGTCGTAGGTGGTGAGATGATCGAGCAGCCGGAATTCCTGGAAGACGACGCCGATGCGGCGGCGCAGCAGTGCCAGGCCCGGGCGATCGAGTACCGCCACGTCCTCGCCGAACAGCCGGATCAGCCCGCGCGACGGCCTGAGTGCGAGAAAGAGAAGGCACAACAGCGACGTCTTGCCGGCCCCCGACGGGCCGGTGAGGAAGCAGAAGTCGCCGGACTCGAGGCTGAAGTTCACGTCCTTCAGGATTTCCGGGCCCTGCCCGTAGCGCAGTCCGACACTTTCCAGGCGAAGCAATGCGATGCTCCTTTCCGCCGTTTCGCCCTTTGTGCACAAACCGTCTTAACGCGCTATTAACCGTGTTCGCCGTTAACCTTCGTTTCCGGACAAGTCGATTATCAGCTGCTGTCGAATCATGATTGTTTCCTGCCCATCTTGCGCCACACGATACGATCTTGCCGCGTCGCATTTTGCGGCGGAAGGCACGATGATCAAATGCGCCGCCTGCGGCCATAGCTGGCTCGAGGGCCGCGCCGTCGAGGTGATCGACGTATCGCCGCGCCAGCTTCCGTCGGTGATCGACCATCACGGGCTCGAGCCGGACCGGGAGGTTCGCCGCCTAGTCGAGGCCTCGTTGGAAGCGCGCGAAGCCTTTGCCACCAGGCGCCGGGACCGGCGCGCCCGGCTCAAGCGCTGGGCGGGGCTTGCCGCGGCGATCCTGTCGCCCATCATTCTCGCCGGCATTTTCCCCGAATATGTGGTGCAAGCGGCCCCGGCAGCGGTGCGCGCCTATGAAAAGCTCGGCATGAGCGTCAACATCTATGGCCTGGAACTGCGCCGCATTGAGCAGCAGCATACGATCGAGGGCGGCACACGGGTGCTCTCGATCAAGGGCGAGATCGCCAATGTCTCGGGCGGCGAGCGCAAGATTCCCTGGCTGCGCTTTGCGCTCAGGGACGGCGCCAATGGTGAGGTTTACCAGTGGATGCTCGATTCGGGCGCGAGGCCGCTTAGGTCCGGCGAAATCACAAGCTTCGTCACCCGCGTCGCCGCCCCGCCTGAATCTGCGCGGAATCTCGAAATTCGCTTTGCCCATGCGGATGAAATCGGCTCAAATGCCGGTCCATGAGTGACATTACTATCGACGGCCACCGCATCGCCGTCCTGTTTTCCGACAAAGAGATCGCCGCGCGCATCGCAATTCTTGCGACGGAGATTGCGGCGCGCAAACCGCAGCGCCTGCTAGTCGTGCCGGTGCTCAAGGGCAGTTTCGTTTTCGCCGCCGACCTGATGCGCGCCATGCACCATGCCGGCCTGTCGCCTGAGGTGGATTTCATGATCCTGGCGAGCTATCGCTCCGCCACCGTCTCCTCGGGCCGGGTCGAAGTGCTGCGCGACATCGAATCGGATGTCACAGGCCGCGACGTGTTGCTGATCGACGATATTCTAGAATCGGGGCGTACGCTGGCCTTCGCCAAGGACCTGATTGCAGCGCGCGGCGCGGCGAGCGTCATGACCGCGGTGCTCTTGGAAAAGCCGGGACACCTTGCCGCCAATATCAAGGCCAATTTCCGCGGCTTCCTCTGCCCCGACAAGTTCGTTGTCGGTTACGGCATGGACATGGCCCACCAGTTCCGCGAACTGCCCTTCGTCGGCCACGTGTTGAGCGCGGCCTGAGCCCTTCAGGCCAGCATGGTCCCAGCGATGAACCCGGCCGCGGCGACCAGTGCGCCGAGCATGAAACCGAAGGCCACGGCATCGAGACGCCGGTCTGCCTCGCCTATGTCGCGGCTCTTCAGAGCTTCGGCAATCGCCGCTTTCGTCGCCTTCTGAATTTGGCGCCGTGACAGGCGCCCGGGCAATATTCCACGCCAGCGAATCATCGATCTTTACCTCGTCCTGCGGTCCCTTTCGCAGACCCAGCAAAAGCCGTGCCAAAGTTGCAACGCGGCAAGGATTTAGCCGCAAAGGATGCGCCTAGAGTGGGCTTTGCAAGATTATCGAGGAAACTGGAGCGGGCGAAGGGATTCGAACCCTCGACCCCAACCTTGGCAAGGTTGTGCTCTACCCCTGAGCTACGCCCGCGTGAGTGCGCCGGCGTGGCCGGCGAGGTGGCCGGTCTTATTGCGCAGCCGCGAAATAAATGCAAGAACTACCTCGTTCCGCCCATTGCCATTACCGGAGGGCCGCCCATGCCCGCGACCCGCGCTGATCTGTTTGCCCGTTTCGACCGCCTCGGCATCAAAACCGAGACCCGTGAGCATGCCCCGGTCTTCACCGTCGAGGAGTCCCGTGCGCTGTGTGGGACAATTCCCGGCGGCCACTGCAAGAACCTGTTCCTTAGAGACGAAAGGGGCACCGTCTGGCTGATCGTCGGTCTCGAGGAGGCCCGCATCGACCTGAAGGCGGCCCCGGCCAAGATCGGCTCGAAGCGGCTCACTTTCGGCAAGCCGGACTTGCTCATGGAGGTACTCGGCGTCGAGCCGGGCTCGGTCACCCCCTTCGGCCTGATCAATGACAATGCGGTCCGGACCAACGTCATTCTTGACAAGCCGATGATGGACGAGGAACTGCTCAACTATCATCCGCTCCGCAACCATGCCACCACCACCATCCGCGCCGCCGATCTTTTGACTTTCATCCGCTCCTGCGGTCATGAGCCGCGCATTGTAGCGGTCGGCTGAGGGGGTCATTGTAAATACCGCGCCGTTGCGCCATTTATCGGGTCTGAACGCAAGGAAGATTGCAATGGATTCGATTATCGGCGGCCCGGCCCCGCGGCCGGGAAACGGTGCCGCCCCGCCCGGCGAGCTGATCAAGGACAGCGACACCAAGCGCTTCATGGCCGACGTCATCGAGGCCTCGCGCAAGCAGCCGGTGATTGTCGATTTCTGGGCGCCCTGGTGCGGGCCCTGCAAACAGCTCGGGCCTGCCCTTGAAAAAGTCGTCAAGGAAGCGGGCGGCAAGGTCCGGCTGGTCAAGATCAATGTCGACGAGAACCAGCAATTGGCCGCCCAGATGCGGGTGCAGTCGATTCCGGCGGTCTTTGCCTTCGTCGATGGCCAGCCCGTCGACGGATTCATGGGTGCACTCCCCGAAAGCCAGCTGAAGCAATTCATTGGCAGGCTGTCGGGCCAGGGTGGCATGGCCGAAGAGATCGAAGCGACGATGACGGCGGCGCGCGAGGCCCTCGCGCAAAAGGACTATCAGACGGCGGCGCAGATTTTCGCCCAAGTTGTGCAGGCCGACCGCGAGCATGCCGGCGCCCTTGCCGGATTGGCCCGCTGCCAGATCGCTGCCGGTGATCTGGACAATGCCAAAGCGACGCTGGCTCTGGTGCCGCCGGCCAAGAGCAACGATCCCGATGTGGTTGGGGCGAGAGCCGCCCTCGAACTGGCGCTCAATCCGGTCGATCAGTCGGCCACGGAGAAACTACAGAGGACGGTGGAGAAAGAGCCGGACAATTTCCAGGCCCGTCTCGATCTCGCCGTGGCGCTAGGTGCCACCGGACAAAAATCCGAGGCCGTCGATCAGCTCCTCCAAATCATCCGCAAGAACCGTGGCTGGAACGATGAGGCCGCCCGCAAGCAGTTGGTGCGGTTTTTCGAGGCCTGGGGCCCCAAGGATGAAGTGACATTGCAGGGCCGCCGCAAATTGTCCTCCATTCTGTTCGCGTGAGATATCATGAAATTCATCGACCGCTATCGAAGCCCCGACGAACTGCCGCAAAGGCTGCCGGTGTTTCCCCTGGCCGGTGCCCTGCTGCTGCCGCGCGCCGAATTGCCGCTCAGCATCTTCGAGCCGCGCTATCTTGACATGGTGAACGACGCAATGGCCGGAGACCGGCTCATCGGCATGATCCAGCCGGTGCTGGAATCGGAGAAGGATGAGCGGCCGGCGCTGATGGGTATTGGCTGTGCCGGCCGCATCACCGCCTATGCCGAGACGCCCGACAGCCGCATTCTATTGACGCTCACCGGCGTCAGCCGCTTCGCCATCCGCGAGGAACTCGACGCCGACACCGCCTACCGGCAGGTGATCGCCGATTTCCGCCCCTTCGCCGTCGATCTCGTCTCCGATCTCGGCGCCAATGAAGTCAACCGCCCGGCATTGTTGAAGGCTTTCCGCGACTATCTCAACGCCAACGACATGAATGCCGATTGGGTTCAGGTCGATGCCGCCTCGACGGAAGTGCTGGTCAATACCTTGTCGCTGCTGGCGCCCTATCCGGCCAAGGAAAAGCAGGCATTGCTGGAAGCGCCTGATCTCAAGACCAGGGCTGACGTGCTGGTGGCGCTGACCGAGATGGCGCTGGCCCGCACCGTTGGCGGCTCACGCTCGCGTCTGCAATAGGTGAAGCCATGACCGGCCAGCGGGAAACCGATCCGCGCCTGCTCGAATTGCTCGTCTGCCCGGTGACCAAGATGCCGCTGCATTATGACCGCGAGAAGCAGGAACTGGTCTCGCGCACCGCGCGTCTTGCCTATCCGATCCGCGACGGCATCCCGATCATGCTGCCAGGGGAAGCGCGGGAAATAGACGGTGACTGATCCGTGGCCGGAGGAATTGCGTCTGCGCGACGGCGGCAGGTGTCTTGAAATCCGCTTCGACACCGGCGAAGCCCACGCGTTCGATGCCGAATATCTGCGGGTCGAAAGCCCGAGTGCCGAAGTGAAGGGCCACGGGCCCGGCCAGGAACAGCTCGTCTGGGGCAAGCGCAACGTGACGATCAGCAGGCTGGAGCCGGTCGGCACCTATGCGGTGCGGATAATCTTCAGTGATGGCCACAGCACCGGGCTTTTTACCTGGAACTATCTGGTGAAGCTCGGCCGCGAACACGAGGCGACCTGGGCCGCCTATCTTGAGAAGCTCGCCGCCGCCGGCCGCTCGCGCGGTTAGAGCGGCTCGCCCCGCAGCAATTTCGGCAAGTTGCCGGTCTGCCCCGCCGCCTCCTTCACGAAGAGCGATTTCAATTTCGACGAGCTTCCGGCCGCCATCAGGCCTGCATCGCGAAGCAGGCGCAATGCAGCATTGTCATTGGCGAAGAGCCGGTTGAGCCCGTCCATCGCCAGGGCCGTTATTACCGTGTCGAAACGCCGCCAGACACTATAGCGTTCGAGCACCGCATCGCTGCCCAGATCGAGGCCGAGCGCGAATGCGTCGTGTACCGATTCCGCCAGCGCCGCCACATCTCGCAGGCCAAGATTGAAGCCCAACCCGGCGATCGGGTGAACCACATGGGCGGCATCGCCGATGAGCGCGAGCCGCGGGCCAGTGAATTCGCGGGCGATGAACATCGCCAGAGGATAGCTGTGCCGCCCGCCCACCTGCCCGACGGCACCCAGACGATCGCCGAAGCGGCGGCGCAGTTCGCCGAGAAACCCCGCGTCGTCGAGACCGAGAATCCGTTCCGCATCGCCCGTCGTCTCCGTCCACACGAGTGAAGAACGGTTGCCCGGCAGCGGCAGGATGGCGAAAGGGCCGGAGGGCGTAAAATGCTCTTCGGCGCGGCCGCCATGGGGCAGTTCATGCTCCACCGTGACAACGATCCCGATCTGGTCGTAGTTCCAGCCCACGAGACCGATGTGGGCGGCGGCCCGCGCCGCCGAGTTGCGCCCGTCGGCGGCCACGATGAGAGAGGCCGTCAACGCATTACCATCGTCCAGCGTGACCTCCGCCAAGCCGGGACCGAAACGAAATTCCTTCGCGGCATGACCTGTGACGAAGGTAATATGAGGCGAGGCCATCGCCGCCGAAAGTAGCGCGCCGTATAGATGCCGGTTCTCGACCATGTGCGCCGATGGTTTGCCTCGCATGTCCTTCTCGCCGAAATGCAGCAAGGTCGGCCGCGTCTCGGCGCCGGGCCGGGCATCGGTGACGACGATCTCCTGCATGGCCTGGGACTGCGGCGCGATTTCGCCCCAGACTCCCAAGGCTTCGAACATGCGCCTGGCGCTGGCGGTAATCGCCGAGGCCCGGCCATCGAAGGCACTCGAGGAAAACTCCCGGGGATCTTTGGCATCAATGACCGTCACCGTCAGCGGACGGCGCAATTGCGCACCACCCAAAGCCACGGCTGCCGCGAGGCCATTCAAGGCGGCCCCGGCAATGATGATATCGGACTTTGCGGTCATCACCCTTGAGAGACGGCCTTCAACACGCTCCGTCAAGCGTTGTCGTACCGCCATCCAATCGCAGGGGTCTGATGAAAAAATCGGCATGCGGACATCGTTGCTCAAAAAATAATCAATCGACTTCGTTTCTTCATTCAGCACGTCTCACAAAATAATGCAATATCAATAAGATAAGTCAAAAAGTTCAGTTGGCACGCTTCTTGTGTTGCAGCGCATCATTACCAACGAGAGGACTGCTGCATGAAGTATGTCATCGCAATTCTGAAGCCATTCAAGCTGGAAGAGGTCCGCGAAGCGCTTGGCGGGCTTGGCATCCAGGGAATCACCGTCACCGAAGTCAAGGGCCACGGCCGCCAGCGCGGCCATACCGAGTTCTACCGCGGGGCCGAATACACGGTGAGCTTTGTTCCCAAAGTCAAAATCGAAATTGCCGTAGACGAAGCTCTCGTCGACCGGGTGATCGAAACCATCCAGATGTCGGGCCAGACGGGCCAGATCGGCGACGGCAAGATTTTCGTACTGCCGCTCGAGCAAGCGGTGCGCGTCCGCACCGGCGAAACCGGCCAAGCGGCGCTCTAATCCATCAACATCAGGGGAATTCCATATGACCTTTCTCAACAATATCCGGCGGCTCAGGTCCGCCATCCCGGCCGGGCTGGCGCTGGCGGCTCTGCTTCCTGCTTCTGCGGCGCAAGCTGCAGCCACAGTCAACAAGGGCGACACGGCCTGGATGCTGGTGGCCACCGCCTTCGTGGTGCTGATGACCGTTCCGGGCCTCGCCCTCTTCTACGGCGGCCTGGTGCGCAGCAAGAACGTCCTTTCGGTTCTCATGCAGGTGCTGATCGTCTTCTGCGTGATTTCGATCCTGTGGGTCGTGTACGGCTATTCCGTCGCCTTCAGCGGCAATGCCTCG
This sequence comes from Hyphomicrobiales bacterium, assembly GCA_031370155.1. GTDB lineage: Bacteria > Pseudomonadota > Alphaproteobacteria > Rhizobiales > Aestuariivirgaceae > Aestuariivirga. The sequence goes on from JANMQB010000383.1 coordinate 10,663, forward strand.
GCCGCGCTCAGCCCCTTCTTCGGCGGTCTGTCCAAGGCCTTCCTGTCGGGCGTCGACATCTCGACTATAGCTGCGACCTTCTCGAAGGAGACCTATATTCCGGAACTGGCTTTCGTCATCTTCCAGATGACCTTCGCCTGCATCACACCGGCGCTGATCGTCGGCGCCTATGCCGAGCGCATGAAGTTCTCGGCGGTGCTTCTCTTCATGGTGATCTGGTTCACCTTCGCCTATTTGCCGATGGCCCACATGGTGTGGTTCTGGGCGGGGCCGGATGCCTATACCCTCAGCGCCGACAATATCGATGTCATCAAGGCGATCGTCGGCGAAGAGGCAGCAACGAAGTTTCTTGCCGATCTTGCCGTAGCTACCACGGATGATGCGAAAAACGCGGTACTCTCCGCCTATGCGTCCGCTGTCAACGCCACCAACGGCTATCTCTACAACTGGGGCGCCATCGACTTCGCTGGCGGTACCGTGGTGCACATCAATGCCGGCATTGCGGGCCTCGTCTGCGCCTTCGTGCTGGGCAAGCGTGTCGGCTATGGCAAGGACTTGATGGCGCCGCACAATCTCACCTTCACGCTCGCCGGCGCAGGGCTTCTGTTCTTCGGCTGGTTCGGTTTCAATGCCGGTTCCAACCTGGAAGCCAACGGCCTCACCGCTCTGGTGATTCTCAACACCACGATCGCAACCGCGGCGGCCACACTAGCCTGGACCTTCGGCGAATGGGTGTTCCGCGGCCATCCGAGCCTGCTCGGCGCCGCCTCGGGAGCAATCGCCGGTCTGGTGGCGATCACACCTGCCTGCGGCTGGGTCGGCCCCCTGGGCGCGATCGTCATCGGTGCCATCGCCGGTTTCGTCTGTCTCTGGGCGGTGGTTTGGCTCAAGAGCAGGCTCGGCTATGACGACGCGCTCGACGTCTTCGGCGTCCACGGCATCGGCGGCATGCTCGGCGCCATCCTCACCGGCATCTTTGTCAATCCGGCGCTCGGCGGCATGGGGGTGACCGACTATCTTGCTTTCGACACCTCCGCCAAACTCGTAGACTATTCGGCCAACGCCCAGATCACGGCGCAGGTCGTGGCCGTGATCACGGCCGTCGTCTGGACCGCCGTCGTCAGCTACATCGCCCTGATGATCTGCAAGGTGACAACCGGTCTGCGGGTCTCCGAACAGGAGGAGCGCGAAGGTCTCGATATCGTCGATCACGGGGAGCGCTCCTACAACTGACGAGCATTGTTCGTCTGCTTGACCGGCCGGCGGGGGACAAATCCTCCGCCGGCCGGGCTTTTTTCGGCCCATTTAACGGCACTTTAACCATGTGCCTTCAGACTGCCGTTAACCATTTGTTATGGCCGCTGAAAAGGGCCGCAGCGGATGACGGAGATGTGCATGGCCTACGATCCCTCCATCGATACCGACGACAGCGCGGTGCCGGCAGCGGTGCGGCGTTTTTTGCGCAACCGGCTGTTCGAATTTGTCGGCGGCGGCCTCTTCGCCGCCTTGATAGCCGTCGGCGTGGCGCTTGCCACTTGGTCGGTCGACGATCCGTCACTCAATCATGCGGTCGATGCCGTGCCGCGCAATTGGCTGGGTTATCCTGGCGCCGTTATCGCCGATGAGATGATGCAGCTTCTGGGTCTCGGCGTGTTGTTGCTGATTGCAATTCCCATGGCTTGGGCGACTCGTCTCGTCGGCCACGCGCCGGTGCCACGGCCGTTTCGCGCCGTAATCTCCTGGATTGTCGCATCCTTCTGTGCCAGCGGCGCCTTCGCCGCCATCCCTGCCCCGGCAAGCTGGTCGCTGGTCGTTGGATTAGGCGGCAATGCTGGTGATATTCTAACCGGTGCATTGACGGCCATCCTGTCGCTTGGGCTGAAGGGCGCCTTAGCCAAAGTCGTTGCAGGCCTCGCCTGGACGGCGCTGGCATTGTGGCTTGGCCTGCGGGGAAGCCGTCTGCAGCGAACCGCCGCCTTCGAAGGCGCGAGTTTCATCGGTTCGCGCAGCCGCGATCTTGCCGCGAACCTGCTCGGCGCCTTGCAGCATCTTTACGTGAGCTGGCGCGAACGCCGCGCCCGCAAACGTCTGGAAGCCCAAGTCAACCGGTCCGGTGCCCGTGGTGACATTATCATGCGTCTTGCTCCGGCACGCAGCGGCGGCCTATACCGCGACCGGATCGAACCTTCGCTTGATGGACGGGCTCGGGAGGTCGAGCCACCCCTGGAAGACGCAGAGGAAGATGATGATGACGGCGCCGAGGATGAAGACGCCGAGGCGGATGAGGACGAATCGGCCGCGCCGCGGGTGAGCCGCACGGCCAAGTCGATCAAGGCAGGCAAACGTCTCAAGAAGGACACCCAACTCGGCTTCCGTTTCGCCAAGCCTGAGGAATTTGAATTGCCGTCGCTGACACTTCTGAGCGAGCCGAAGCGGCTCAACCGCGGCGCCGATCTCTCCGACGAGGCCCTGGAACAGAAGGCCCGCATGCTCGAAGGCGTGCTCGAGGATTTCGGCGTCAAGGGCCAGATCGTCAATGTACGGCCGGGCCCGGTCGTGACTCTCTACGAGCTCGAACCGGCGCCGGGCATCAAGTCGTCGCGGGTGATCGGCCTTGCCGATGACATAGCCCGCTCGATGAGCGCCGTTGCGGCCCGCGTTGCTGTCGTTCCTGGACGCAATGCCATCGGCATCGAACTGCCAAACAGCAAGCGCGAGACCGTCTATCTGCGGGAGCTGCTCGCCTCGGAAGCCTTCGAGAAGACCGGTCAGAATCTCGCTTTGGCGCTTGGCAAGAATATCGGCGGCGAACCGATCTTCGCCGATCTGTCGCGCATGCCGCATCTTCTGATCGCCGGCACCACCGGTTCCGGCAAGTCGGTCGGCATCAACACCATGATCCTGTCGCTGATCTACCGGATGCCGCCAGACCGCTGCAAGCTCATCATGATCGATCCCAAAATGCTGGAACTTTCGGTTTATGAGGGCATCCCCCACCTTCTCTCACCCGTCGTCACCGATCCGCGCAAGGCGATCGTGGCGCTCAAGTGGGCGGTGCGCGAGATGGAAGACCGCTATCGTAAGATGTCCAAGCTCGGTGTCCGCAACATCGACGGCTATAACGCCCGCGTCAAACAGGCGTTGGCAAAGGGCGCGGTCATGACGCGCACGGTGCAGACCGGCTTCGATCCTGAGACGGGCGAGCCGGTCTTCGAGCGCCAGCAGATGGACATGGTGGCGATGCCCTACATCGTCGTCATCATCGACGAGATGGCCGACCTGATGATGGTGGCCGGCAAGGATATCGAGGGCGCCGTGCAACGCCTCGCTCAGATGGCCCGGGCCGCCGGCATCCATGTGATAATGGCCACCCAGCGGCCCTCGGTCGATGTCATCACCGGTACAATCAAGGCCAATTTCCCCACCCGGATCTCCTTCCAGGTCACTTCCAAGATCGACAGCCGTACCATTTTGGGCGAGCAGGGCGCCGAACAGCTCCTCGGCCAGGGCGACATGCTCTATATGGCGGGCGGCGGCCGGATTTCGCGCCTGCACGGACCTTTCGTCTCCGACAGCGAGGTGGAAAAGATCGTCGACCATCTCAAGTCCCAGGGCAGCCCGGAATATCTCGAAGCCGTCACCGAGGAAACCGAGGATGGAAGCTTCGATGAGTCGGGCGACTTTACCGGCAACGAGACCGGCGGATCGGGCGACGAGCTTTATGATCAGGCCGTGGCGGTCGTCTTACGCGACAAGAAGGTTTCGACCAGCTATGTGCAGCGCCGCCTGCAGGTGGGTTACAACAAGGCGGCGAGCCTAATCGAGCGGATGGAGAAAGAAGGCCTGATTTCTGCCGCCAACGCCACGGGCAAACGCGAAATCCTGGTGCCGGGAGACAGCGCGCGGGTCTAGCCCGCCTCAAAACGGCCAGTTTGTGCTCTTACCGCGTTCGTCAAGCCAAGAGGATTCAACATGATAGCCAAGGCTGCAAAACTGACCCAGTTCGCCCTCCTGCTCGCGGGCATATTGCTTACCATCGCTGTGCAGGCCTCTGCTGCCAAATCGATCGAGCTGACCCCCAAACAAGCGGCTTCGATCCAAGAAATCAGTACTTATATCAATGGTTTCACGACATTGCAGGGCGACTTCACCCAGGTCAGCCCGAAGGGCAAGATGTCGAAAGGCATCTTTTATATCAGCAAACCAGGCAAGATGCGTTTCGAATATGCCCCTCCCAACCCCTTCCTGATCGTCGCCGACGGCAAGTGGCTGACGGTGAAAAACCGCAAGAAGGAAAAGGGTGACCAGTATCCCCTGTCGCAGACACCGTTGCGTCTGGTGCTCAACCAGGGAGTCGATCTGATCCGCGATACCAATATTCTGGCCTACGAGGAAGTCGATGGCCTCGCCACCCTCACTCTCGAGGATAAGGACGATGTGTTGGGCGGCAAGCTGATCCTGGTTTTCGACCGTAAGCGCCAGGCTCTGCAGCAGTGGATCGTCGTCGATAGCAAGGGACGCCAGACCACTGTTTCGCTTGAAAACATTGTAGCGGGAATTGATCCCGACCCGAAGCTTTTCGTCGTCAAGATCGACCGGAAGCTGCGCGAGTCGCGCTAGATAAAGTCTTCGTGAGCCCGGTCCGGCCTATTGAAATCCAGAAACCGAATTTCCACGTTATGATTTCATGAATGGCTGGTAGGCGGCCAGGGCCATTTTGCCCCCGCTCAAGCGCCCTGCCGCGGCCTTCATGCACGCCGGTTCCCCTCCCGGCGTAAATTGCGCGTTCGGCGCGCGGGCGCCCGGTCCCCCGGCCGGGCGCCCATCTTATTTATCAGGCTTGCCTCGGCGCGCCGCGCTGTGCCATTCACCTCCAATGAAACTCAAGATCGCCACCTGGAATATCAATTCCGTCCGCCTGCGCATCGATCTCATAGCCGGCCTGCTGCAGCGCTGGCAGCCCGATGTCCTTTGCCTGCAGGAAACCAAGTGCCCACAAGGCCAGTTCCCGGCAGCACCGATCAAAGCGCTGGGCTATTCCCATATCGCTGAATCCGGCCAGAAGGGCTACCATGGCGTCGCCATCGTCTCCCGGCTCCCGCTGCGCACCCAGGAAGTGAAGAATTTCTGCGGCAAGGATGACTGCCGGCACATTTCCGTAGTCCTCGAAGGCCGCAAGCCTGTGACCGTTCACAACCTTTATGTGCCTTCTGGCGGCGACGAGCCGGACCCCGAAATCAACGTGAAATTCGCCCACAAGTTGCAGTTTCTCGCCGAGCTTGAAACCCGGTTCGCGGATGGATGCGTGCCCAGGGGCCACCACGGCGTGGTCGTCGGCGATCTCAACATCGCGCCGCTGGAGCACGATGTCTGGTCGCACAAGGAACTGCTCAAGGTAGTCAGTCATACTCCTGTTGAAACTGAAGGCTTGATACGGGTGCAGAAGGCCGGTTGCTGGATCGACCTGATGCGTCAGCATGTGCCGGAATCCGAAAAGCTCTATACGTGGTGGAGCTACCGCGCCAAGGATTGGGCGGCCAGCAACCGCGGCCGCCGTCTCGATCATATCTGGTCGACGCCTGGCCTCGCCCCCATGTGTGACCGGGTCGACATCCTGCGCGAGGCGCGCGGCTGGAAACAGCCGTCCGATCATGTTCCCGTCATGGCGACCTTCGACCTAAAGGTCTAGGAAGGACTTGGCCCGCTCAAGCATGTCGCGGGCGGAATTGAATTCGCCGAGCGAGCCGTCAAGCTTGTGGGCCAAGGCCTTGAATACGGCAACACCGAAATCGGGATATTCGTCGGCAACCCTGAGAAAGAGCTTGCGGTCTATCTTGGCCGCCACCAGTGGAGCGACCGCAACGGCGCTGACCGAACAGGGAGTCTTGCCGATCATCGCGATTTCACCCAGGAAAGCCCCTGGCTCGGCATGGCCGATGACGTCGCTCTGGGCACCCTTGCCGGCCCTGATTTCGGCCCGGCCGCTCAGAATCAGATAGGCAGCCATGCCGGTTTCGCCCTGGGTTAGAAGATGCTCTCCGGCGGCAAAATGCTGCCGCTCGGCGGCAAAGGCGATCACCTGCAGGGGAACGGAGTCGCACTCCGCGAAGATCGGTATGTTGCGCAGAGTCTCCGCATCCGCCCGGACGCTCATTGAAGACTATCCGTGGTAATCCGTTTCAACCGCCTGCCGCCCCCGATTCTCTGCTGTTTGCATAAGAATCCGATTGGCCCGCAAGATCAAGGGACGAGCTTGTAGCCGCCGCCTTCGGTCACGAGGAGTTCGGCATGGCTGGGATCGCGCTCGATCTTCTGCCGCAGCCGGTAGATATGGGTCTCCAGCGTGTGGGTAGTAACCCCGGCATTGTAACCCCAGACGTCGTGCAGCAGAACGTCGCGGCCGACAACCTGCTCTCCGGCCCGGTAGAGGAACTTGATGATTGCGGTCTCCTTTTCAGTGAGCCGGATTTTCTTGTTGTCGTCGCGGATAAGCATCTTGGCGCTGGGCTTGAATGTGTAGGGGCCGACCTTGAAGATTGCGTCCTCGCTGTGCTCGTGCTGGCGCAAATGCGCCCGGACGCGGGCCAGAAGGACACCGAAGCGGAATGGCTTGGTGATGTAGTCGTTGGCACCGGAATCGAGCCCGAGGATGGTGTCGGAATCGGAGTCTTGGCCGGTCAGCATCAGGATCGGGCCCTTGTAGCCGTTGCGGCGCATGATCTTGCAGGCCTCGCGCCCGTCCATATCGGGCAAATTGACGTCGAGCAGCACCAGATCGGCGTGATCCGCCTTGGCCGCCTTGATGCCGGCGGTGGCATTGGCCGCATCGGCGACGGTGAATTCGTCATGCAGCGCAAATTGCTCCTTGAGACTGTCGCGCAGCATGTCGTCATCGTCGACGATCAGGATTTTCTTGGTCGTGGTCATGGCTGAATTCCCGAAAGCAAGGGCTTGCCGCCCGATTCAGTGATGTTACGGTGAGCAATGCCGTTTTGAAAGCCGCCGCACAAGACAACTCGCCGTGAGGAAAATGCTCACATATCTTCACGTTCGCGCGATCAGCCCGCGAGCGGTCCGTGGTCTTCTGACGGCCGGAGCCCTCAGGATACCCTGCTTTCTCGGCCGGTCCGGCATGGCCCATCGCAAGCGGGAAGGCGACGGTACGACACCCGCCGGCTGTTTTGCGCTCCGGCGCATTCTTTATCGAAGCGATCGTATCCCTATGCCACAGTCGCGCCTGCCGCGGCGCCCGATTACCCCGGCCGACGGCTGGTGCGAGGCGCCGGCCGATCGCAATTACAATCGACCGGTCAAGTTGCCCTATGCGGCCAGCCGCGAGTCCATGGCCCGCGGCGATGCATTATATGATATCGTCGTCATTCTCTCCCACAACGAACGGCCGCGCATTCGGGGGGCCGGCAGCGCCATATTTTTTCATCTGACCGGTTCCGCACCGACGGCTGGATGTATTGCCGTCTCACTCAAGGACATGCGGAAAATCCTGGCGCTGTGCGGACCCCGCACCCGCATGGCGATCGGCCCGTCTAGCGCTCCGTGCGGTCGCCGAAAATAGCCGAGCCCACCCGCACATGCGTGGCACCGCAGCTGATTGCCTCCTCGAAATCGCCACTCATGCCCATGCTCAACCCCGACAGCCCGTTGCGGCGGGCAATTTCGCGCAACAACTCGAAGTGCCGCCGCGGCGCTTCATGCAGGGGCGGAATGCACATGAGCCCGGCGATGACGAGCCCTGCCCGGTCGCGGCAATGGGCGATGAAACTGTCCGCGTCTTTCGGATCGATGCCAGATTTTTGCGGCTCCCGGCCGGTGTTGATCTGGATGAAGAGCTGCGGCCTGCGGCCCTGCCTGGCGATCTCGGCGGCGATGGCCTCGGCGATTTTCGATCGGTCGATGGTGTGAATGGCCTCGAACAGGGCAACCGCCTCGGCCGCCTTGTTACTTTGCAGGGGGCCGACCAGGTGCAATTCCAGATCGGGCGCTTTGCGTTTGAGCTCCGGCCATTTGCCCTTGGCTTCCTGAACCCGGTTTTCGCCAAACGCCCGTTGTCCGGCGGAGACGACCGGCTCGATGTCGGCGGGTGCAAATGTCTTGCTGACGGCAATCAGGGTGATGCTGGTGGAATCGCGTCCGGCTGCGAGAGCTGCCTCACGGATGCGGCGCCGGACGTCGTCGAGAGCGGGATGGGACATGGCGGCCTGAGAGCTGGAGGTGCCCGCTTATGGCCGCGCTTGCGGGGCTTTTCAAGGACTGGTACTGCCAAGCCTATAATCCGCAACCGGCAAGATAAGGGGACCGGCCGCTTGACGACCGAACGCTACAATCCGCGCGACGCCGAGCCGCGCTGGCAGCGCTACTGGACCGAAAACCGCTGCTTCGAGGCCCGTGAGGACCTCTCGAAGCCGAAATACTACGTGCTTGAGATGTTTCCCTATCCCTCGGGACGCATCCACATGGGTCATGTTCGCAACTATACGATGGGCGACGTCATCGCCCGCTTCCGCCGTGCCTGCGGCTACAATGTGCTGCACCCCATGGGCTGGGACGCCTTCGGCATGCCGGCTGAGAATGCGGCGATCGAACGCGGCGTGCATCCGAAATCCTGGACCTATGACAACATCGCCGCCATGCGCGGACAATTGAAGTCCATGGGGCTGGCGCTGGACTGGAGCCGCGAGATCACCACCTGCGATCCCGCCTATTACCGCCACGAGCAGGAAATGTTCATCGATTTCCTCGCCGCCGACCTGGTCGAGCGCAAGGTGTCGACCGTGAACTGGGATCCGGTCGACAATACGGTCCTGGCCAACGAGCAGGTGATCGACGGGCGTGGCTGGCGCTCGGGCGCGCTTGTTGAAAACCGCGAACTGGCGCAATGGTTCCTGAAGATTACCGACTATTCCGAGGAATTGCTGGCGGCTCTCGATCGCCTCGACCGCTGGCCGGAAAAAGTCCGCCTCATGCAGCGCAACTGGATCGGCCGCTCCGAGGGCATGCGCTTTTCCTTCGCACTCGAAGACGAAGCGGGCAGGATTCTCGGCGAAAGGCTGGCGGTCTACACGACGCGATACGACACGATTTTCGGCGCCAGCTTCTGCGCCATCTCGACCGATCACGAGCTGGCCAAGCGGCAGGCCGAAAGAAATCCGGCGCTTGACGCCTTCCGCCGCGAAGTGGCCGCCCTCGGCACCAGTGAGGAAACGATCGAGCGCGCCGAGAAGAAAGGTTATCCGCTCGGTCTCTATGCCCGCCATCCCTTCCGCGAGAAAGTCCGCCTGCCGGTCTATGCCGCCAATTTCGTGTTGATGGGCTATGGCGAGGGAGCGATTTTCGGCTGTCCCGCCCACGACCAGCGCGATCTCGATTTCGCCCGCAAGTACCGCTTGCAGGTGGTGCCGGTCGTGGCGCCCAAAGGTGTGGATGCGGCATCCTTCGCAATTGGCGATGAAGCCTATCTGGAGAAGGAAGGCGACGAGACGGTCCTGATCAATTCCGATTTCCTCGACGGATTGAGTGTGCCGGCCGCCAAGGAAGAAATCGCCCGGCGCATGGAGGCAATGAAGATCGGCGAACGCCGGGTGAATTACCGGCTGCGCGATTGGGGCGTCTCGCGCCAGCGCTATTGGGGTTGCCCCATTCCGGTGATCCATTGTACCTCCTGCGGCATCGTGCCGGTACCGAAAAAGGACTTGCCGGTAACCCTTCCCGACGACGTGACCTTCGACAAGCCGGGCAATCCGCTCGACCATCACCCAATCTGGAAACACGTCAAGTGTCCCACTTGCGGGGGCCCGGCGCGCCGTGAGACGGACACCTTCGATACGTTCGTCGACTCGTCCTGGTATTATGCCCGCTTCTGTTCGCCCGCCTCCGCGCGCCCAGTCGATGCGGCGGCAGCTGCTTACTGGATGCCTGTCGACAAATATATCGGTGGTGTCGAGCATGCGATTCTGCATCTGCTTTATTCGCGCTTCTACGCCCGCGCCATGATGCGCACCCATCACCTTGACATCGATGAGCCTTTCGCCAGCCTGTTCACCCAAGGCATGGTGGTGCACGAGACCTTCCAGTCCGCTTCCGGTGAGTGGGTGCTACCCGTCGATGCGGTGCAGAAGGACGGCCACTGGGTTCACGCCAAGACCGGTGAGCCCCTGACCGTGGGCGGCATCGAGAAAATGTCGAAGTCGAAGAGGAACGTGGTCGATCCCGAGGCGATTATCGAACGCTATGGCGCCGATACGGCGCGCTGGTTCATGCTCTCAGATACGCCGCCTGAACGCGACATCGAGTGGACCGAGGCGGGAGTGGACGGCGCCTGGCGATTCATCCAGCGTCTGTGGCGTCTCGTCAACGAGGCGGTGCGCGAAGGATCACCGGGCGAGCCCGCGGGGGTGGCCGGGGCGGCACTGGAATTGCGCCGCGCCGCACACCGGGCCCTCGATGCGGTGACCGGCGATTTGATGAACCTCCGCTTCAACCGGTCGATTGCCCGCATCAATGAACTTGGCAATGCGCTGAGCGCGGCATTGCAGGCGGCGGACCGTTCCGAGCCGATGCGGCGTTCGATCCGTGAGGCCGCGGAGATGCTGGTGCTGATGTCGGCGCCGATGATGCCGCATCTCGCGGAAGAGTGCTGGAGACAATTGGGCCATGCGAAGCCTGTCGTCGATACCGCGTGGCCCAAGCCCGATGCCGCCCTTGTGGCCGATGATTGCGTGACTATCGCCGTTCAGGTCAACGGCAAGCGCCGCGACGAGGTCCGGCTTGCCAAGGGTCTCGGCAAGGAAGCGGTTGAAGCGCTGGCCTTGAAGTTGGATAGTGTCGCAAGGGCGCTCGACGGTAGGCCGGTCCGCAAAGTGATCGTCGTGCCGGACCGGATCATCAATATCGTGGGATGACGATGCACACACTCCGTCGCGTTGTTTCGTGGCTCGCCTGCGTTGCGCTGCTGGCGGCGGCCGGTTGCGGCTACCGGCCTCTTTACGGAACGGCGGGCGACGACCGCGGTGTCGTGGCGGCCTTGGCGTCCGTCTCGATCCCGGAAGCTAATACGCGACTTGGCCAGATCGTGCGCAGCGACCTTCTTTCTGCCATGCGTCCCGCCGGCACGGCCTCGCAAGATCGTTATGTCCTGGTGTTGCGGCCGGAGGTGAAGACAGCCAGCATCATCGACAAGCCGCTGCCCAATACCACGCGCCGTTCGGTGCAAGTGGTCGTGAACTTCGAGCTGACGGGCAGTGAGGGCGTGCTGCACGGTGGCAAGACCTTTTCACAGGTTTCCTATGACGTGGTGCGCGAGCCCTTTGCCGACATGCAGGCGGAAGCCAATGCCATGGAACGCGCGGCCCATGAAGTGAGCATGGACATCCGCTCGCGGCTGGCCGCCTATTTTGCTTCGCATTAGGCTCTCGCGTGGGCGTTCTCAAAGCATTGGCATTCGACGGGTTTCTAAGAAAGCCGCCGCCAAACCTGTGCGCCGTACTCCTCCATGGCAGCGATGCCGGGGCAGTCCGCGAGTTGGCCAGCCGGGCGGTCATGAAGATCGCGGGAACAGCCGATGATCCCTTCAACGTGGTGCGGCTTGACGATGCGGCCCTGGCATCCGATCCAGGGCGGCTGGCCGATGAATTCGCATCCCTTTCGATGCTTGGCGGAAAGCGGGTGGTCTGGGTGACCGATGCCGACCAGGCTTTTCTCACATCCGTCGAAACGATCCTGAATGGCGGCGGCAGCGGCAATCTCATCGTGGCGGAATCCGGCAACCTCGCCAAATCATCGCGGCTGCGGACGGTTTTCGAAAAGAGCGAGCGGGCTTTCGCCATTGCCGTCTACGAAGACGACGGCGATCAGCTCTCGTCACTCATCGAATCAATCCTGTCGCCGTTCGGTCTTGTTTTGGCGCCCGATGCCGGGGTGAAACTGCTGGAGCTGCTCGGCACGGATTGCGCTGCCGCCCGCCAGGAGATCGGGAAGCTCGCAACCTATTGTTTGGGTGCCGGTGAGATCCGGCTTGAGGATGTCGAGGCGATCTGCGGCGACTCTTCGGGCGAGGACGCGGACGGATTGGTCGATGCGGTCTTCGCTGGTGAGGTGGAGCATGTGGACCGCGGCTTCACGACGCTGACCGCGGCTGGCACCGACCCGGGCCGAGTCATGACGCTCGCCGGATTGCATGTGGTTAAACTTCAGTCATTGAAGCTCGACGTCGACCGCGGCATGCGGGTCGAGGATGCTTTGCGATCGGCGAGGCCGCCGATCTTCTTCAAGCGCCACGAGGCGATCCGGCTACAATTGCGCATCTGGAATCTTGCCGCGCTGCTTTCCGCGGCATCTACACTTTCATCCTGCACTCTGCAGATGCGCCGCACCCCGGCACTGGCCGAGACCCTCGCCTCCCGCACCCTGCTGGCGCTGGCCCGCAACGGCCGGGCGCTGCACGCTGCGCTAAAATAATCAGTATACGGATGAATTAACCGGATCGCATCAGGCGCCGGCACACATCCTCGAGCTGCTCCAGCGATGCATAGCGGATGGTGACAGTACCGCCCGCGGCCTTGGCCGCAATCTCGACCTTGAGCCCCAGCGCGTCACCGACGCTTTTCTCCAGGGCGCGCGTATCGGCGGCCTTCTCCGGCCGCGCCCTGCGTGCCGGTGCCGCCCTGCGGGTCAGGTCCTCGGCCTCGCGCACCGAAAGGCCAAGCTTGATGATCCGGTCAGCGAGTTCAGCCGGCGAATCGGTGGCAACCAGGGTGCGGGCGTGACCGGCGGTGAGCTTGCCGTCCTCTATCATCTGGCGCACCGATTCGGGCAGCGTTAGCAGCCGCAGCGTGTTGGCGATGTGGCTGCGGCTTTTGCCGATGGATTCGGCGAGCTGCTGCTGGGTGTAGCTGAATTGGTTGAGCAGCATTCCATAGGCGCGGGCTTCCTCGAGCGGGTTGAGATCGCTGCGCTGGATGTTCTCGATCAGCGCGATCTCGAGGGCCTCGCCGTCGCTCAAATCGCGAATCAGGACCGGGACTTCATGGACCCCGGCCCTTTGCGCCGCGCGCCAGCGCCGCTCGCCGGCAACGATTTCAAAGTCTCCGCCGCCGCGCGGCCGAACTACCAGAGGTTGCAGCAGTCCCTTGGCGCGAATTGACTTGGCCAGTTCTTCCAAATCGTCATCGGCGAAGTGTTTGCGCGGATTGTTGGGATTGGCATGGAGGAATTCGACCGGCACGTGCCGCAGACTGCGGATATCCTGCACCACGGCCTCTTCGTTCGTATCCTCGCCGATCAAGGCGGCAAGACCTCGCCCCAGCCTTTTCTTTTGTGCCTGCATCATGCCGCTGTCCCGATCAGATAAATATCGTACCGCCTCAGGTACGTTTAACTGTTACGCCCACGAATCTATCACGCGGCCCGCAGCTCGCGTTCGCGCCGGATCACTTCCGATGCCAGCCTGATATAGGCCTGCGAGCCGCTGCAGCTGTTGTCATAGAGCAGAACCGGCTTGCCGTAGGACGGCGCCTCCGACACCCGCACATTACGTGGGATGACCGTCTGGTAGACCTTGTCGCCAAGCACGCTGCGCACATCCTCCGCCACCTGCTCCGACAGGCTGTTGCGGCGGTCGAACATGGTAAGCACCACACCTTGGATGGTGAGCCGCGGATTAAGATTGGCCTTCACCCGTTCGACCGTCTTGAGCAGTTGGCTCAGGCCCTCCAAGGCGAAGAATTCGCATTGCAGGGGCACCAGCACGGCATCGGCCGCCGACAGCGAATTGATGGTCAGGAGATTGAGCGACGGCGGGCAATCGACCAGGATGTAGGTATAGCGCGGGGTAGGGCTGGCCTCGGCCTGCAGCCGCTTGATGGCATCGGCCAGCCGGAAGGTCTTGCGGTCGATTTCGGCCAGCTCAAGCTCGGCGCCGAGCAGGTCCATGGTCGACGGCACACAGTAGAGCCGGGGAATACCCGATTCGACGATCACCTCCCGAAGCGCCGCCTCGCCCATCAGCACATGATAGGAGGATTTCTGTGCCGGCTTCCGGGTAATGCCGAGACCGGTGCTGGCATTACCCTGCGGGTCGAGATCGACGATCAGTACCGTCTCGCCCACCGCCGCCAGGGCGGTACCGAGATTAATCGCAGTCGTGGTCTTACCGACGCCGCCCTTCTGGTTCGCCACCGCGAGAATCCGGGCGCCGCGCAGGCGCGCGAATGGGAGATCATGTAGCGACACGTAAGGCCTCTTTCACCACAAGTATGACGGCTTTCGAATCAGTCAGACTTGGGTGCCTTTCGAGAATGATTCTCCAGGATTTGGAGGCCTCGGTCAATTCGGCATCCACATCTTGACCTTTGTGGAAAAGTCCAAGCGCGCCGGTCTTGAGGAAGGGCCAGGCCTGATCGAGCAGCCTGCCGAGCGGTGCCAGGGCCCGTGCCGTGACCACATCCGCCTGCGGACGGCCCGGGTCAGACCCGATTGTTTCGATCCGCACTTGGTGAATAACCGCCTTTGCCCCGCATTGCTGTGCCGCTTCACGCAGGAAGGCGGCCTTCTTGCCGTTGCTTTCGTAGAGATGGACCTCGAGGCTGGTGGCGATGGCCAGCACCAAGCCGGGAATGCCCGCGCCCGAACCCAGATCGGCGGTGACTCTGGTGCCAGTAGGGATGAGCGGGACGAGCTGCAGGGCATCGAGAATGTGGCGCTGCCAAACCTGGCTAGCGGTCGAAGGTCCGATCAGGTTGATGCGCCGCTGCCATTGCAGCAGGAGGGCCACGTAGCGCTCGAGCCTCGCCAATGATTCACGTGAAACATTGAAGCGCCGCAGCACATCGTCCGGCAGTGGCCCGGCCATGGCTCTCAGGCGCTCTTGCGGCCCGTCCGGCGCCTGACGTGGCCGAGGAGAATGGCGAGCGCTGCAGGCGTCACACCGTCGATGCGGGCGGCCTGACCGAGGGTCGCCGGTCGCACGCGGGCAAGCTTGGAACGCATCTCGGTCGACAAGCTCGGAATGGCCGCGTAGTCCAGCCCATCCGGCAGGGTGAGCTGCTCTTCCTTGCGCAGCACGACGATGTCCGCTTCCTGACGCTGGGAATAACCGGCATAGACCGCATCGGCCTCCAGCGCCGCAATGGCGAATCCCGGTAGTGCGCCCAGCTCCGGCCAGATGGACCGGACGCGTTCCAAGCCCACCTCGGGCATGGTGATGAGTTCCAGCGCACTCCGCCACTGGCCATCCTGGTTGACCTTGAAGCCCAGCTTGGCGGCAGCCGAGGAGGTAAGGCCGAGACCGCCGGCAAGTGCCCGCGCTGTCTCAAGGACCGACTGGCGTTCACGAAACCGCTCTGCGCGCAGCCTGCCGGCAATACCATGTTCAATGGCCCTCGGCGTCAGCCGCTCATCCGCATTATCGGCCCTTAGCGTCAGCCGGTATTCGGCCCGCGAGGTGAACATCCGGTAGGGCTCGGAGACGCCGCGGGTGACCAGATCGTCGATCATCACGCCCACGTAACCTTGGGCCCGGTCGAACACGACTGCGTCTTGGCCTCCAGCCCGGCGGGAGGCATTGAGACCGGCAACCAGGCCTTGGGCGGCAGCCTCCTCATAGCCGGTCGTACCGTTGATCTGGCCAGCCAGAAACAGCCCGCCGATGACCTTCACTTCCAACCCGGCGGTGAGTTCGCGAGGATCGACATAGTCATACTCGATGGCATAGCCGGGCCGCAGAATAAGAACCTTCTCGAGCCCTGGAATGGTTCGGATGAAGCCGTCCTGAATGTCTTCCGGCAGGGAGGTGGAAATCCCGTTCGGGTAGACCGTGTGGTCATCCAGCCCTTCCGGCTCTAGGAAGATCTGGTGCGAGGACTTGTCGCGGAAGCGGAAGATCTTGTCCTCGATCGAGGGACAGTAGCGCGGACCTACTCCTTCGATCTGGCCGGAATACATCGGCGAGCGATGCAGATTGGTGGCGATCAGCCGATGTGTTTCCGCGGTCGTCTGGGTGATGAAGCAGGAAATCTGCGGTGTCTCGATACGCTCCGTGAGAAACGAGAACGGCACCGGTTGGGCATCGCCGGGCTGTTCTTCCAGCCGCTCCCAGGCGATCGTCCTGCCGTCGAGCCGGGCCGGCGTCCCGGTCTTGAGGCGCCCAAGCCTGAGGCCCGCATCCATAAGCTGCTGCGACAGTCCAAGTGCCGGCGGATCGCCGGCGCG
>JANMQB010000149.1:0-11997 GCA_031370155.1 Hyphomicrobiales bacterium
GGCGCATCCTCTATACGCAATACGTCTATTATTTTCAGGCTGCGGGTTTGGTGCTGTTGGTCGCCATGATCGGCGCCATCGTGCTGACGCTTCGCCATAAGCCGGGCATCAAGCGCCAGAACGTCGCCGCCCAGGTGGCGCGCGGTCCCGACACAGCCATCGAAATCCGCAAAGTCAAACCGGGGCAGGGGATCTGACCATGGCGACTGGGCTTTCGCATTATCTGACGGTTGCCGCCATCCTGTTCACCATCGGCATTTTCGGCATCTTCCTCAACCGCAAGAACGTCATTGTCATTCTGATGTCGATCGAGCTCATGCTGCTCGCCGTCAACATCAATTTCGTCGCCTTCTCGGCGGCACTGGGCGATCTGGTGGGCCAGGTGTTCGCGCTTCTGGTGCTCACCGTGGCGGCGGGCGAGGCGGCCATCGGGCTTGCTATTCTGGTTACCTATTTCCGCAACCGCGGCACGATTGCGGTTGAAGACATCAATCACATGAAGGGCTGAGCGGCGCGAATATGTATCAAGCCATCGTCTTCCTGCCGCTCATCGGCGCCCTCATCGCAGGGCTTGCGGGCACCAGGCTGTTCCGCAATCTCGGCAGCGATGCCGAAGTCAATGGCGATCATGCGGGCCTTGGCCATGCCGCCCAGGATCGCACCCACCACGGCCATTACGACGGCCCGCCCTGGCCCATGTACCTGGCGACGGCGCTGCTGTGCATCTCCGCCGTGCTGTCGTGGATCGCCTTCTATGGCTTCCTGCAAGAGGGCCACAGCGAGAAGGTCGAGATTCTGCGCTGGGTGAGTTCCGGCGCGCTTTCGGCCAACTGGACTTTACGCATCGACACGCTGACCGCCGTCATGCTGGTGGTGGTCGGCACTGTCTCCTCTCTCGTCCACATCTATTCGCTCGGCTACATGGGCCACGACGAGCATCAGCCGCGCTTCTTCGCCTTCCTGTCGCTCTTCACCTTCGCCATGCTGATGCTGGTGACGTCAGACAATCTCCTGCAGTTGTTCTTCGGCTGGGAGGGCGTCGGCCTGATGTCCTATCTGCTGATCGGCTTCTGGTACACGCGCGCCTCCGCCAACGCCGCGGCGATCAAGGCCTTCGTGGTCAACCGGGTCGGCGATTTCGGTTTCGCGCTCGGCATTTTCGGCTGTTTCTACGTGTTCCAGTCGATCGAACTCGATACGATCTTCGCCGGCGCTCCCGGCGCAGTTGGGAAGACCATGCAGTTCCTGAGCTGGGAGTTCGACACGCTCACCACGCTGTGCCTGCTGCTGTTCATGGGAGCCATGGGCAAGTCGGCCCAGTTCCTGCTGCACACCTGGCTGCCCGACGCCATGGAAGGTCCGACGCCGGTCTCCGCACTCATCCATGCCGCCACCATGGTGACGGCCGGCGTTTTCATGGTGGCGCGGCTGTCGCCCCTCTATGAATTGGCCCCCTATGCCAAGGACGTGGTGCTGATCGTCGGCGCCGTCACCGCCTTCTTCGCGGCGAGCGTCGGTCTCGTCCAGAACGACATCAAGCGCGTCATCGCCTATTCGACGTGCTCGCAGCTCGGCTACATGTTCGTGGCCATGGGGGTGGGCGCCTATGGCATCGGCATGTTCCATCTTTTCACCCATTCCTTCTTCAAGGCGCTGCTGTTCCTGGGCTCGGGCTCGGTCATTCACGCCATGTCGGGCGAGCAGGACATGCGCAAGAAGGGCGGCCTTGCCCCCCATATCCGGACAACCTGGATACTGATGATCGTCGGCAATCTGGCGCTCACCGGCTTTCCCTTGACCGCCGGCTTCTATTCCAAGGATGCGATCATCGAGAGTTCCTTCGCGGCGGGATCGGGATTTGCTTTCACGCTGCTCGTCGCCGCCGCCTTCTGCACTTCTTTCTATTCGTGGCGCCTCGCCTTCATGACTTTCCATGGCGCGCCGCGCGCCGACAAGCGCGTGATGGAACATGTGCACGAGAGCCCCAATGTCATGCTGGTGCCGCTCTATGTGCTGGCGGCAGGCGCCCTGTTCGCGGGTTTCATCTTCAAGGACTATTTCATCGGCGAGGGATACGCCGAATTCTGGCGCGGCTCCGTTGCCGAGAACGAAATCGTCCGGAAGATGGAGGAAGTACCGACATGGGTCGCCTGGTCGCCCTTCATCGTCATGGTTGCGGGCTTCGGGCTCGCCTTCCTGTTCTACATCCGCAATACCTCGCTGCCCGGCAAGCTCGCGGCCCAGCATGAGCCCCTCTACAAGTTCCTGCTCAACAAGTGGTACTTCGACGAGATCTACGACTTCCTGCTGGTGCGTCCCGCCATGCGGCTCGGCCGCTTCCTGTGGAAGATGGGCGATGGCTTCGTCATCGACGGTTTCGGCCCCGACGGCGTCTCGGCCCGCGTCATCGATGTCACCAACCGCGTCGTCCGGCTGCAGACCGGCTATGTCTACCATTACGCCTTCGCCATGCTGATCGGCGTGGCGGCGCTGATCTCCTGGTTCACGTTCGGGGGCGCGCAGTGATGTTCGGCTGGCCCATTCTCTCCGTCGCGACCTTCCTGCCGCTCGCCGGTGTCGCCTTCATCCTCGCCGTGCGCGGCGAGGATGTCATAGCGCTCCGCAATATCCGCTGGGCAACGCTGTGGACGACCATCGCCACCTTCCTCGTATCGCTGCTCATCTGGGCGAATTTCAATCCGGCGGACTCGGGCTTCCAGTTCGTCGAGCGCCACGCCTGGCTGGGGGGCACCGCCTCCTACCAGATGGGCGTCGACGGCATATCCATGCCCTTCGTCGTGCTCACCGCCTTCCTGATGCCGATCTGCATTCTGGCGAGCTGGTATATTGAAAGTAGAGTTCGCGAATACATGATCGCCTTCCTGGTGCTCGAGACGCTGATGATCGGCGTGTTCACCTCGCTCGATCTTGTTCTGTTCTATCTGTTCTTCGAAGGCGGCCTCATTCCGATGTTCCTGATCATCGGCGTGTGGGGCGGGGCGCGGCGCGTCTATGCCAGCTTCAAGTTCTTCCTCTATACGCTGCTCGGCTCGGTGCTGATGCTCTTGGCCATCATCGCCATGTACTGGCAGTCCGGCACCACCGACATCGTGGCCTTGCTCTCCCGCAATCCCGGCTTTCCGGCCGAAATGCAGACCTGGCTGTGGCTTGCCTTCTTCGCCTCCTTTGCGGTCAAGATGCCGATGTGGCCGGTACACACCTGGCTGCCCGACGCCCATGTCGAGGCGCCGACCGCGGGCTCGGTCATCCTGGCGGCGATCCTCCTGAAGATGGGCGGCTACGGTTTCCTGCGCTTTTCGCTGCCAATGTTCCCCGACGCCTCGCTGTATTTCCAGAACTTCGTCTACGCGCTGTCGATCGTCGCCATTATCTACACCTCGCTGGTGGCGCTGATGCAGGAGGACGTGAAGAAACTCATCGCCTATTCTTCGGTGGCGCATATGGGCTTCGTCACCATGGGCATCTTCACCATGACGCGGCAGGGCATCGACGGCGCCATGTTCCAGATGATCAGCCACGGGCTCGTCTCCGGCGCGCTCTTCCTCTGCGTCGGAGTGGTCTACGACCGCATGCACACCCGCGAGATCGCCGCCTATGGCGGCTTGGTCCACCGCATGCCGCTCTACGCCTTCACCTTCATGGTCTTCACCCTGGCCAATGTGGGCCTGCCGGGCACCTCGGGCTTCATCGGCGAATTCCTGACCCTGCTCGGCGCCTTCCAGGTCAATACCTGGGTGGCCTTCCTGGCGACGACCGGCGTCATCCTCTCGGCCTGCTATGCCCTGTGGCTCTATGCCCGGGTGGTCTTCGGGCCGCTGGAGAAAGCCTCGCTCGCCCATATCGCCGACATGACGCCGCGCGAGCTGACAACGCTGGGTCCGCTCGTCGTGCTCACCGTGTTCTTCGGCGTCTATCCCGCACCCATTCTCGATGTCCTCGGGGCTACCGTTGAAAATCTGATGAAATCGATGCAGGCGGTGACCACCGCCGCGCTGCCATAGGACCGCCCATGCCGCTTTTGCAATCCATCGATGCCGTGGCCATCCTGCCGGAGATCGTTCTGGCGGTTCTCGCCATGGCGCTCCTGATGTTCGGCGCCTTCCGCAAGACCGATGCGGCCGGCCCGGTGACGCTTGCCGCCATCGTCTCACTCGGTCTCGTCGCCGTCCTCGTCGTCTGGGGCGATGGGACGGAAGCCTTCGCCGGCGCCTTCGTCGTCGACACCTTCGCGCGGCTGATGAAGGTGCTCACCCTTTTCGGCTCGGCGGTGACCATCGTGCTGTCGGTGCATTTCATGAAGGGCACCACCATTGCCCGCTTCGAATATGCCATCCTCGTCATGCTGGCGACCACCGGCATGATGATGATGATTTCCGCCAACAGCCTGATTGCCCTCTACATGGGCCTCGAGCTGCAGTCGCTGGCGCTTTATGTGGTGGCGGCAATCGACCGCGACTCCTCGCGCTCCTCCGAGGCCGGGCTCAAATATTTCGTCCTCGGCGCGCTCTCATCCGGCATGCTGCTCTATGGCGCCTCGCTCATCTACGGCTTCACCGGCTCCGTCGCCTTCCCGCAGATCGCCAGCGCCATTTCCGCCGCGGGCCCGAGCCTCGGCCTCGTCTTCGGCCTGGTCTTCATCATCGCCGGGCTGGCCTTCAAGGTCTCCGCCGTGCCCTTCCACATGTGGACGCCCGATGTCTATGAGGGCTCGCCCACCCCGGTCACCGCCTTTTTCGCGGCGGCTCCGAAGGTCGCGGCCATGGCCCTGTTCATCCGCGTCATGGTGGGCCCCTTCGCCGGCATCGTGCCCGACTGGCAGCAGATACTGGTCTTCGTTTCCATCGCATCGATGGTGCTCGGCGCTTTCGCCGCCATCGGCCAAAGCAATATCAAGCGGCTGCTCGCTTATTCGTCCATCGGCCACATGGGCTTTGCCCTCGTCGGCCTCGCCTCGGGCAGCCAGGAGGGCGTGCGCGGGGTTATCATTTATATGATGATCTATCTGATCATGACTCTCGGCGTCTTCGCCTGCGTGCTGGCGATGCGGCGCCAGGGCCGCCATGTCGAGGAGATCGCCGATCTGGCGGGGCTGGCCCGCAACGACAAGGGGCTGGCCTTCGTCCTCGCCATGCTGATGTTCTCGCTCGCCGGCATTCCGCCGCTGGCCGGCTTCTTCGCCAAGTATTTCGTCTTCCTCGCCGCCATCAAGGCGGGGCTCGTGACACTTGCGGTGATCGGCGTGGTCGCCAGCGTGGTCGGCGCCTATTATTATCTGCGCATCGTCAAGATCGTCTATTTCGACGAGCCGGCCGAAGCCTTCGACGCCATGGAGGGCGAGGTGAAATTGGTGGCCTATGCCTCGGGCGCCTTCATCCTGCTTTTCGTTCTCTTCGCGCAGCCCTTGGCCGAACTGGCGGGTGCCGCGGCACAGTCGCTCTATTGAAACTGCCCCTCGGCCATCGCCTGGTTCATTTCGAGCGGATCGATTCCACCAATGCGGAAGCCCGCCGCCTGGCGGAGGCGGGTGAACGCGGTCCCCTGTGGCTGTGGGCCGATGAACAGACGGCGGGCCGCGGCAGGCTCGGCCGCGCCTGGGTGTCGGAGCCCGGTAATCTCTATGTGACCTTTCTGTTCACCAGCGGCGCGCCGGCGGACGTCGTGGGGCAGGTGGGGTTTGCGGCGGCACTTGCCGTGCATAAGGTTGCGGCGCGGCTGTTGCCCGGCGCCGACATCAAGCTCAAATGGCCCAACGATGTACTGATCGATGGCGCCAAGTTCTGCGGCCTGCTGGCCGAAACCATAGGCCACACCATTGCCCTCGGCTGCGGCATCAATCTGGCCTCGGCACCATCCGGCACGCCCTATCCGGTAACTTCGCTGGCCCGTCACGGCGCCAAGACCGATGTTGAAACCCTGCTTGGGATGCTGGCCGAGAGCCTGTGGAACCGGCTCGCCATCTGGGACGAGGGCCGGGGCTTTGCCGCGATCCGCCAGGCCTGGCTCGAGCGCTGCACCGGATTGGGCCGGGCCATCTCGATCACGACCGGCGGCAAGCGGACGGCCGGCGCCTTCCGCGGCCTGGCCGGAGACGGCGCCTTGATCCTCGGTCTGCCGGGCGGCCGGCAGAGTCTTATTCATGCCGGCGACGTGCTCTTTACGGCGGACGGCGATCCCGGCAAGCTGGCCCGATGAACGCCAAGAAAAAATTCGATCACAAGAACGATCTGGTTCTCCTGGCGCTCGGCGGCATCGGCGAGATCGGCATGAATTGCTATTGCTATGGCGTGGGACCGGCCGACGACCGCGAATGGCTGATGGTCGATCTGGGCGTCAAGTTCGGCGAGGCCGCGGAGCCCGGCATCGATGTGGTGCTGCCCGATGTCTCCTTCATCGCGAGCGACCGCCGCAATCTCTCCGGCCTGGTGCTGACCCATGCCCATGAAGACCATTTGGGCGCCGTCGCCTGGCTGTGGCCGCAGCTACGCTGCCCGGTCTATTGCACGCCCTTCGCCGCCGAAATCCTCAAGCTCAAGCTCAAGGAGGCGGGCCTCGACGAGGAAGTTCCGGTCCGCATCCAGGCCGCCGGCAGCCGCTTCAAGGTGGGCTCCTTCGAGCTCGAATTCATCGCCGTCACCCATTCGATCCCCGAGCCGACAGCGCTGCTGATCGAGACGAAACAGGGCCGCATTCTTCATTCCGGCGACTGGAAGATCGACCGCACGCCGGTCATGGGCGCCGGCATGGACGAAAAGCGCCTGCGCGAAATCGGCGACCAGGGCGTCGACGTTCTCGTCTGCGACTCGACCAATGTATTGCGCGAGGGCCATTCACCCTCCGAATCCGATGTCGCCGCCACCATCATGCAGATCGTGCGCGAGGCCAAGGGCCGTGTCGCCGTCACCACCTTCGCTTCCCATGTCGAACGCATCTCGAGCGCCGTCAGGGCGGCGCGCGCCACGGGGCGCGAAGTGGTGGTGGCCGGCCGCGCCATGCGCAACACCATCGAGGCGGCGCGCACCTGCGGATATTTGCGCGATGCCGGCGAGTTCCTCGACGAGGAAGAGTTCGGCTATCTGCCGCCCGACAAGATCATGCTGCTGTGCACCGGCAGCCAGGGCGAGCCCCGCGCCGCCATCGCCCGCATCGCCGAGGACCAGCATCCCCATGTGGCGCTGGAGCCCGGCGATCTGGTGATTTTTTCCTCGCGGACCATTCCCGGCAACGAGAAGGAAGTGTCCCTCGTCCACAACAATCTGGCGAAGCTCGATATCGATATCATAACTTCCGACGATGCGCTGGTGCATACCTCCGGCCATCCGCGCCAGGAGGAACTGCGCTTGTTTTATGAGTGGCTGCGCCCCCGCGCCCTGGTTCCCATGCACGGCGAGCCGCGGCATCTGCGCGCGCAAGCGGAATTCGCCAAAAACTGCGGCATCGCCGAGACGCTCATTCCGCTTGACGGCCATCTGGCGAGGCTCTGTCCGGCGCCGCTGCAGAATGTCGACGAGGCGCCCTCGGGCCGCCTGCATGTCGACGGCAAGCTCATCGTGCCCGCCGCGGACGGCCCCGCCAAGCAGCGCCGCAAGCTCTCCCATGTCGGCATCGTTTTCGTCAGCGTGGCGATCGATGCCAAGCTGCAACTGGCCGACGATCTGCAACTGATCGCCGACGGCCTGCCCGCCGGCCTCGAGGACGATCTCCTCGATGCGGCGGACGAGGCCTTCGCCTCCATGCCGAAGCCGCGCCGCAAGGATGACGAGCAGGTCGCCGAAACGCTGCGCAATTCGATCCGCCGCGCCGCCGACCGCATCTGGGGCAAGAAACCGATCGTCAAGGTGGCGGTGGTAAGGGTGTAGTTGACCGCCGGGCGAGACGGGCGCAGCATGATCGGCGCGCGCGATGAGGCCGGACATGACCAACTTGGACACTAGTTTCGCGGGCTCGATTCCGGCAATTTACGACCATTATCTCGGCCCGCTCATTTTCGAGCCCTATGCGGTCGATCTGGCCGGGCGCGTGGCGGGCCTGTCGCCGCGCAATGTGCTCGAGACGGCGGCCGGCACCGGCATCGTCACCGCCGAATTGGTAAAGCGCCTCGGCCCCGGCGCGACCATCGTTGCCACCGACCTCAATCCGGCCATGCTGGAAGTCGCCGCCGGGAAAGTGAAGTCGCCCAATGTATCCTGGCGGCAGGCCGATGCGACGGCGTTGCCATTCGCGGATGCAAGTTTCGACGTCGTGACCTGCCAGTTCGGCGTCATGTTCTTTCCCGACAAGGTCAAGGCCTACCGCGAGGCCTGCCGGGTTCTCCGGCCGGGCGGGCATTTCGTCTTCAATGTCTGGGACCGCATTGAGCTCAATGAAGTGCCGGAAACGGTGAGCGATGCCGTTGCCGCGTGTTTCGCGGAAAACCCGCCGCAATTTCTCCGTCGCACGCCCCATGGCTACCACGACGTGACGGCGATCCGCGATGCCTTGGGCCAGGCAGGGTTTGGCAAGGTTACGGCCGAGCATGTGGCGAAGCGCAGCCGCGCCAACAGCCATCGCGATCTGGCCATCGGCTTCTGCCAGGGAACGCCGCTGCGCAGCGAAATCGAAGCGCGCGATCCCAAGCGATTGGAAGCGGTGACCGAAGCCGCGGCGGAGGCGCTGGCCCGCCGCTTCGGCCGAGGTCCGATCGAGGGTGGCATCCAGGCGATCGTCGTGAGCGCCAGGCGGTAGAAGGACCGGAGACCGGCGGCCGACCCTTCGAGGCCCGCCTGCGGCGGGCTCCTCAGGGTGAGGAAACCCAGTATACTCCCGCGAATCATGAGCAAGCATGTTCCGCCGCAAGCACCGAAAGATATCGAACGCATCGAGTTGAAGGATGCGCTGGAGGAGCGCTATCTGGCCTATGCGCTCTCCACCATCATGCACCGGGCTCTGCCCGATCTGCGCGACGGGCTGAAGCCCGTCCACCGCCGCCTGCTGCATGTCATGCGCCTCCTCCGGCTCGATCCCGGCACCGCCTTCAAGAAATCGGCCAAGATCGTCGGCGACGTCATGGGCGGCTTCCATCCCCATGGCGACCAGTCGATCTATGATGCCCTCGTCCGCCTCGCCCAGGATTTCGCGGCGCGCTATCCGCTGATCGACGGGCAGGGCAATTTCGGCAATGTCGACGGCGATAGCGCGGCGGCCTACCGCTACACCGAAGCCCGCATGACCGAGGTGGCGCGCCTCCTCCTCGACGGGCTCGACGAAGACGCCGTCGATTTCCGGCCCAATTACGACGGCTCCGTGCAGGAGCCGGTTGTGCTGCCCGGCGCCTTTCCCAATCTCCTGGCCAATGGCGCTTCCGGCATCGCGGTGGGCATGGCGACATCGATTCCGCCGCACAACGCCGCCGAGCTCTGCGATGCGGCCCTGCATCTCATCAAATTTCCCAACGCCACGGCGGAGAAGCTCTGCCAGTTCGTGGTCGGGCCGGATTTCCCGACCGGCGGCATCGTCATCGACGACCGCGCCTCGATTCTTGCCGCCTACAAGACCGGCAAGGGTTCCTTCCGGGTCCGCGCCCGCTGGAGCCGGGAAGAGCTGCCGCGCGGCGCCTGGCAGATCGTCATAACCGAAATTCCCTGGCTGGTGCAGAAGAGCCGCCTGATCGAGAAGATCGCCGAACTGCTCACCGCCAAGAAACTGCCGCTGCTCGCCGATGTGCGCGACGAAAGTGCCGAGGATATCCGCGTCGTGCTCGAGCCCAAGAGCCGCACCGTCGATCCGGCGCTGCTGATGGAATCGCTGTTCATGACCAGCGAGCTCGAGGCCCGCATTCCGGTCAACATGAACGTGCTGTCGCACGGCAAGGTGCCGAAGGTGATGGGGCTTCGCGATATTTTGCGCGAATGGCTCGAACACCGCAAAGAGGTTCTGGTCCGGCGCACCAGATTCCGGCTGGCCGAGATCGCAAGACGCCTGGAAATCCTCGGCGGCTATCTCGTCGCCTACCTCAATCTCGACGCCGTCATTCGCATCGTCCGCAACGAGGATGAACCGAAGCCGGCGTTGATCGCGCGCTTCAAGCTGACCGACAACCAGGCCGAAGCCATCCTCAACATGCGGCTCAGGGCGTTGCGCAAGCTTGAGGAAATCGAGATCCGCAACGAGCATGACGGGCTGAAGAAGGAAGAGGGGGCGCTCAAGAAACTACTCAAATCCGGGGACGAGCAATGGGAGCGGATCGCCGCCGAGGTCAAGGAGGTCAAGGAGAAATTCTCCAAGAAGACGCCGCTCGGCAAGCGCCGCACCGATTTCGCCGAGGCGCCGGAGATCGACGTCGATTTCGAGCAGGCGCTGATCGAGAAAGAGCCGGTGACCGTGGTCTGTTCCGAAAAGGGCTGGATCCGGACCATGAAGGGCCACATCGAGGATGCATCGAGCCTCGCCTACAAGGACGGCGACCGCGAGAAATTCGTGCTCAAGGCCGAGTCGACCGACAAGATCATGCTGTTCTCCTCGTCGGGCAAATTCTTCACCCTCGATGCCGGAAAATTGCCGGGCGGGCGCGGCCATGGCGAGCCGGTGCGGCTGATGGCCGAGCTCGATGCGGCTGAAGAGATTGTCGCGCTTTTCGTGCACCGGCCGGGGGCCAAACGTTTGGTAGCCTCCACCGAGGCGGATGGTTTCATCGTCGCCGAGGAGGAATGCCTGGCGACGACGCGAAAGGGCAAGCAGGTGTTGAACGTCAAGGCGCCGGCCGAGGCCCAGGTGTGTGTGCCGGTGGAAGAGGGCGACGATCACGTGGCCACCATCGGCGACAATCGCAAGCTGCTGATCATCAAGCGGTCGGAACTTCCCGAAATGGCCCGCGGCAAGGGCGTGCGCGTGCAGAAGTTCAAGGACGGCGGCCTGGCCGACGCCCGCGCCTTCAAGCTCAAGGACGGACTGTCCTGGAGCGATTCCTCGGGCCGCAACTTCGCCGTCACGGAATTAAAGGACTGGATCGGCGAGCGCGCCCAGGCCGGCCGCCTGCCGCCCAAGGGCTTCCCAAAAAATAACCGTTTCGGCCGAGGGGGCTTGACTGTTACTGACTGACCGGATAGTTATTAATAGTAACTGACTGGTCAGAAATAATGCACGAAACAACCACCACCCGCAAACGCAGGCCCGACGACCGGCCCCGGGAAATTCTCGAAGCCGCTCTCGATCTCTTTTCAGAGCGGGGCTTTTCCGCCACCAGACTCGAGGATGTGGCTTCACGCGCTGGTCTAAGCAAGGCGTCTATCTATTTGTATTTCAACGATAAAACGTCACTTCTTAAAGCAGTGGTTGAATCCGTCGCCAGCCCTAATTTGGCACTGGCCGGCAATCTTGTGGCCGCCCATCAGGGACCCGTGGCGCCGCTGCTGCGGCAGTTGCTCGGCTTGATCGCCGGCCGCATGCGCGAGACGCGGCTGCCGGACCTGATCAAGTTGGTGATCAGTGAATCCCGGGCCCACCCGGAACTTGGCCGCTTCTATCTGGAACAGGTGATCGGCAAGGCCATGCCGATGTTCCAGTCGCTCATCGAGCGCGGTATCGCCAGCGGCGAATTCCGCGCCGTCGATGCGCGCCTCACCGTCAAATGCCTGATCGGCCCCATGCTGCTTGGCGCCATCTGGAAAAGCGTCTTCGAGCCGATCGGCGCCGAGCCCCTCGATATCGAGGCACTTGCGCGGCATCAAGGCGATCTCATCATCACAGCTCTAAGAGCCGCGCCATGAACGTAAAAAAGCTTATTCCCGTTCTGCTCATCGCGCTGGCCGTGGCCGGCTTCTTAACCCGCGACCGCTGGCTGCCGTCCGCCGCCAATGGCGCCAACTATTTGGGTTACATCGAAGGCGATACGGTGATGATCGCCAGTCCGGTGGCCGGCCGCATCGTGGCGCGCGCCGCCGAGCAGGGCCACGCCATCGCCAAGGGAAGCCCGGTCTTTGAACTCGACTCCGCCACGGCCAA
>JANMQB010000188.1:0-2513 GCA_031370155.1 Hyphomicrobiales bacterium
GAGGATTAATGAATCAATCCGAGTGAGGCTATCTTTGTCAAACTGCGCCAACCAATCACTCGACGAGGTATCGCCTTCAAAGCCGTCGAGATATTGTGGAAGTGCAAGTGTAGTCGACGTTGCGAGTCCAATCGTCTTAGACTTTACGAGGTGATGTTCTTTGATCAATCCTTCGCGCTCAGATACTTGCGCGGCTATTGCATAGGCAGTGTGATAGAACTCGTTCATTGGTTTCATCATGTGTCGCACTTGCTGATATGATTTCAGCTTTTTAAGATTCGGGTTCCACGGTTTGATGTCTTTCCCTTCGAAATGAAGCCAGCATGCTTTCTCAAATTCTCCCCGAAGCGACTTGTATTGTTTCCCGGCATTTTCGACCGCTTGGCGAAAAATTTGTCCAAATATGTCTCGGTGCTGTTCCTCTTCCAAGAACGGCCGGGTGCCGCCGATTGCTTTTTCGACAAGGTGATAAAGAATTCCGCTCGTGTTCCTAGAATTCGGCCACTGAACGATATCGTCTTTCAGCGCACGGCTCAAAATGTCTAGACTCGGTTCGATACCTTTCCATTTCGGACCATTAACGACATTGGCATGAGTTTCGATTCCACTTTGCGCAGCTTTCTTGATACCTCCGGCCAAATCGAATTTGTCTCGCTCCCTAGAGAATACCCTGCCAAATCTGTGAGTGAGGAGATTTCCTACGCACGAGGTATCCAGGTGTGACAGCTGCCTAAGCACATGCGGATTGGCAGTAAGATAGCCATCATTGACCAGGATCGGCTTGCCATAGATTGCATTGAGCACCAGATCGCGTTCGACCTGATCCCAGCTATCGCCATCGGAGAATGGGTAGCGCTCGACAACATCATCAAGCATACCATAGTAGGTCAGACGTGCACCGATGAAGTCTGTGAAAGGATCAATTTGCACGATTACCGCCATGCCACCTCAGCAATCGGGTCTACCTTTCAATCGTAACGAACAAGCGCCTGCTCGGCAACCCGCGTGGCGCAGGTCCGCTAGTGGCGTCATGGGGCAGTTCGGGACAGCCACTTTCCACCCCTTCATTCCCCGCTTGCCCCAGCCCTCGCCCGGGTGTTAAGCACAGCCGCCAATCCTAGCGAGTCTCGCTCATTGAAAGGTTGGCCGATGGCCCGACGCCAGATTCCCGAATATCTCACCTTCGACGACGTGCTGATGAAGCCCGGCGCGTCCGCCGTGCTGCCGGCCGAGGTCTCGACGGCGACCCGGCTCACCCGCTCGATTTCATTGTCGATCCCGATCATCTCCGCCGCCATGGACACGGTGACAGAGGCGAAACTGGCGATCGCCATGGCCCAGGCGGGCGGCCTCGGCGTCATCCACAAGAATCTCGAGCCCGGCGAGCAGGCCGAGCATGTGCGGCAGGTGAAGCGCTTCGAGTCCGGCATGGTGGTCAATCCGATCACCATCGGCCCCGAGGCAACGCTCGCCGACGTGATGAAGCTGAAAGAACGCCACAGGATTTCCGGTATTCCGGTGGTCGACGGCCGCGGCACGCTGGTTGGCATCATCACCAACCGCGATGTGCGCTTCGCCACCGACCTGAACGCCAGGGTCGCCGAGCTGATGACCAACGAGAATCTGGTGACCGTCAAGGCGGGTGTCGACCGCGACGAGGCCAAGCGGCTGCTGCACAAATACCGGATCGAGAAGCTG
Organism: Hyphomicrobiales bacterium; assembly: GCA_031370155.1. Taxonomy (GTDB): domain Bacteria; phylum Pseudomonadota; class Alphaproteobacteria; order Rhizobiales; family Aestuariivirgaceae; genus Aestuariivirga. The sequence goes on from JANMQB010000188.1 coordinate 1,699, forward strand.
ATCGTCGTCGACGAGGACTACAAATGCGTGGGGCTCATTACCGTCAACGACATGGAGAAGGCGGCCGATCATCCGTTCGCCGCCAAGGACGAGCATGAGCGGCTGCGCGTGGCGGCGGCGACCGGCACCGGAGTCGCGGGTCTCGAACGCGCCCAAATGCTGATCGATGCCGGAGCCGAAGTGATCGTCGTCGACACCGCGCACGGACATTCGGTCCACGTGATCGAGCAGGTGCGGCGCATCAAGAAGCTTTCCAACAAGGTGCAGATCATCGCCGGCAATGTGGCGACTTCCGAGGCGGTCAAGGCGCTGGTCGGCGCGGGGGCGGATGCGGTCAAGATCGGCATCGGGCCGGGCTCGATCTGCACCACGCGGGTGATCGCCGGGGTCGGCGTGCCGCAGCTCTCGGCGATCATGGACTGCGCCGAAGAGGCGGCGAAGGCCGATGTGCCGGTGATTGCCGATGGCGGCATCAAGCTGTCGGGCGATCTCGCCAAGGCGCTTGCCGCGGGCGCCCATGTCGTGATGATCGGCGCGCTCTTGGCCGGCACCGACGAGAGCCCCGGCGAGGTCTTTCTCTACAACGGCCGCTCCTACAAATCCTATCGCGGCATGGGCTCGGTGGGCGCCATGGCGCGGGGCTCGGCCGACCGCTATTTCCAGGAGGAAGTGGCGGACAATCTCAAGCTGGTGCCCGAGGGGATCGAAGGCCAGGTGCCCTTCAAGGGGCCGGTGGCGGCGGTTCTGCATCAACTCGTCGGGGGCTTGCGCGCCGCCATGGGCTATGTGGGGGCGGCGAGCCTTGCGGAACTCCA
>JANMQB010000255.1:0-1591 GCA_031370155.1 Hyphomicrobiales bacterium
GATAATACTTCATGCAATCCACAACCGCCTTGGCTTCCTTTGCGTTGCCCACCATCGGAATCATGATTCCTTCCGCGCCCATGTCGCAGGCCCGCGCGATGTGGTGATATTCCTTCGACGGCACCCGCACGATGGCCGCAAGCCCGGCCGCCTCGAAATAGCGCATGGCGCTTTTCACCTTCTCGAAACCGAAGCCCGAATGCTCGAGATCGAACAGGGCGAAGTCGCAGCCAGCCGCCTTGAGAATATGGCCGATGCCGGGGGTTGCGAACTCGACGATGAAATGGCCGAGCTTGGCCTTTTTCGTCCGCGTCATTTCCTTGAGACCGCGCCGCGCCATCACCATGTCCTCCTCAGGCCGATCCTTCGCACAGCAGATCGTATTCGACGACGCGCTTCTCCGCTACATGGGCCGCACTGTCGCGGTTGAAGGCCGCGTAGTGCAGCGAATTGAGATGCACCGCGAAGGCGGTGCGGTCGTCGTAGATTTCGTAAAGCACCACGCGGGTGTCCCCGCCCGAAGGCGCCAGCACGTCGAAGCGGCGGCAGCCCGCCTCGTCGCGGCACGAAGCCCGCGCATTAGCGTCGACGAGTGTGCGGAAAGCCGCCATCGCCCCCGGCTTGACCGTGAAATCGACCGTGATGACGAAGCCCTTCACCCGGAGGCCTCCCGCACCTGCCAATAGAGCCGCGCCACCTGCTCGAGATGCTGGCGCATGACCGCCGCGGCACGTTCGGGATCGCCTGCGGCGATCGCCTCGAAAATTGCCACATGGGCCTCATAGGCGATGCGGTTCTGGCCGGGATAGCTGAGCGTGATGTGGCGCTGCTCCATCAGCCATTCGATGATCGCTTGATGCATGGCGGTGTAGATGGGGTTTTTCGGAATGGTGGCGATGGCATAGTGAAACGCCACGTCGGTCTGTTCGAAGCGGCGAACATCGCCGATCGACTCGCGGTTGGCATCAAGTGCGGCACGCAGTGCCGCGATGTCCTCGCCGCCGGCGCGGGCCGCCGCATCGCGGGCAAGGCCGCATTCGAAGAATGTCCGCGCCTCCTGGAAATGCCGCATGCCATCGGGCGCGGAGATCAAATAGCGGGCGCTGCCGGCCAGCGAGCCGACAACCGCCTTGGCATCGGGTGCGGCCGCCTTGGCCCGCGCTCCCGCCTTCAATTCGACCAGACCCATTTTCTGCAGATGGAAGAGCGCTTCGCGCACCGCCGGGCGGCCGACGCCGAATTCCTTCATCAACTCGCGTTCGGAGGGAAGTTCCTCGCCTGGAGCGACATCCTGGTCCCGGATACGCCGCTCCAAACGCTCGGACACTTGTTCATAGAGCTTGACGCGACGCAGTGCAGACATGGCCGGTATACCTGTTATACCGGCCTACGCTATGTTGCCCGCGAAACCCTGTCAATGGACCAACCCATGCGCGTCATCGAAGATTTTCCATTCAAGATCGAAGTCCATGACGACATCCGCATACCCATGCCGGATGGCGTTCATTTGGCGGCGCGTATCTGGCGGCCCGCCGGGTCGGAAAGGCAACCGGTTCCGGCGATCCTCGAAATCCTTCCCTATCGCCGCCGC
>JANMQB010000292.1:0-2731 GCA_031370155.1 Hyphomicrobiales bacterium
CGATGACTACGTCCTTGCCATTCGTCCCCGGCCGGGCGGCGCCCGAGGCGCGATAGCGGATGCGCTTGGCTTCGTCCTTCTCGTGCATCGCCTCGGAGCGCAGAACCTCCTTCCGGTCGAGCACATCGCGGATCGAATTGAGTTCCTGCCGGCGCGCCTCCGACACGCGATAGCCCGAGCCAGGGCCGAGATAGTCGTTGGGATCGTTGACGGCGCTGACGACCTTGCCGTTCCGCACCACCGCCGAGGTTTGCAGATAATCGCCCGAGACGCGGAGCTTGACGACACTCAGGAGATTTTCCGCCTCTTCCCGGAAGCCGCGCTTCGCCAGCGCCCTGATGACGTCAATGACCGTGATGCCGCGCGCCTTGATTTCTTCGCTGATCAGCGACACATCGCGCGGCGTATAGCTGCGAGTTTCGTCGGAGCCCGATGCCACCACCACGCTTTGTTTCATGTCTGCGGTTGCAGTCGATAGCCCCAATTCATCGTAGACCGCCGCCAGCGCCTCCACCGCGCGGCTGCGCAGATCGAGGGCGCGGGACTCAGGCAGCGGCGTCAGGCCGCCGTCGGCCTCGAAATCGCGCTGCAAGACCAGATAGTCCTCCATCTCCTCGCCGTTGAGCAGCGATGGATTGAAGGAATTGTCGTATTTGAGGATCGAGCCGAAGCCCGAGCAGATGAGATCGGAACCGGCGATAAGATAGGGCAGGATCTTCGCGCCGACCCGGATTTCCGATTCCGTGGTGCGGGCATCGTTGCCAGAGGCGCATTCGAGATCGAGCCATACGGCGATCAGGTTTTCCGCCATCAGTTCGCGCACGCCCCCCGGCATGGTCGATGTCAGAGGCGCCCCGTCGATGCCGCCATTCTGGGTGCCCTGCACCCCCATGCCGCGCTGCAGGCAGAGGCAGCGCGCTTCGAGATAGAGTAGGGACTTCGACTCGTGAAATCCCATCAGCAGCTCGGAGCCCGCCCCCGAGGTGCAGCGCATCTTGATGCCGCGCGAGGCATAGGCCGCCGCCAGGAACGCCTTCGACCAGGGCGTGTCGTCGCCGTCGATGAAGGCTTTCTCCGTGCCGTAGACCGAAACCGTTTCGGCATAGGAAGTGAAGCCCGCCATGCCGATTCTGAGTTCCTCCGCCTCTTCGCTCGAACACTGGAACAGGGTGCCCCAGCGCCCGACCGCTCCGCCTACCGCGCAGGCCACCGCATTCGACCAGGCATTGCGCGACACCCGCATGGTGGTCTCGATCTCGTCGAAGCCGAAGCCGACGGCGGTTGCCGCATCGGCCGCCAGCTGCAGGGGATCGTCCTTGGCATTGGTGACATGCGCCTGGTTGCCCGGCGTCTTGCGGGCCCGCATCTTGGAATAAGCAAAGGCGATCTCGAGCGCCGAGAGCCGCGACACGACCTCCGCCAGTTTCGCCGGCGTCATGCCGTGAGCAAGGCGCACGAGCGTCTCGCGCGGCACATGCATGTCGACCAGCATGCACGCCACCTCGCAAGAATCAATCGCCATCGCTTCCGGCGCCATCGCCGGATCGATATGATGCCGGGCAATGAAGCGGTCGATCATGTCGAAGTCGTGCTCGAGCACTCCGTCCAGGGCGGCGACACGGCCCGCCTTGATGTCGATGCCGGGTTTGGGATCGAAGGGGCTCGAAAAGGCGGAGAAGCCGTTCTTCGCATCCTCCACCGCGAACCGGTCGAGGCGCAGCGGCCGCTCGTCCCAGTCGGCATAACGCTTCCACCGGTTCGGCGCCTGGTCCATGTTTCCGCCCTAGAGATTGGTCTCGGCGCTGCGAATAAAGACGGCGAGCGTGGCGCCGGTCGCGGTCCGCGAGGAATGCTGGGTGCCCTGCTTCAGCAGCACGAAATCGCCGGGCCGGTAGACATGGCCGTCATTGTCGATCACTTCGCCTTCGAGCACCAGGAATTGTTCGTGGCAGGAATGCTCATGTGGCTGGCTCGATGAGCCCGGCGCCATTTTGTAGATGTGAAAGCCGGTGCCTTCCGGGAAGGTATCGTCCAGTTGCAGGAGGCTCTGGCCGGGGATTTCCCGGCCGTCGATCACGAAGGGCCTGAAGGCCGCCGTTTTGATATTGGCAACGAGGCGCTCGTTCTTGCCGATCGATTTCATGCCGCAAGCCTTTCGCCGCGAATATAGCTGTCGAGCCACGGCGTGCGGTAGCCGTCTTCCCGCCACAGCACCGGGAAATAGCTCTCGTCCATTTCCACCGAACCCACCTTCTTGTAGCGCGAATAGATGTAACTGACCTTGGTCGGGTGGAATGTCGCCGCCGCGGAAATGCAGTGCGCTATAACCGAGCGGCGCGGCTTATCGCCATTGTTGTCGCGCGAACCGTGCCAGGTGCGTCCGTGGTGGATGACGCAGGAACCTGCCGGCGCCTCGACGGGCACGATTTCGCAATCGGCAACGCCCGCGGCCTTGGCGGCGGGGTAGAGATCGTGCAGCGGATCGCTGGGCGCGTGGAACTGTTTGATCGGCGGAGCAATGGGCCATTTGTGCGAGCCGCGCACATACTCGATGGTGCCCTGATGGGCCTTGGTAACGTCAAGGGTCACCCAGCAGGTGTTCATTTCGCCGGGCACGATCCAGTCGTTGTAGGAATCGCCCTGGTGGAAGCCGAGCGGCTTGGTGCCCGGCGGCTTCCAGATGACATTGTCCTGGCCGATGCGCGCGCCGGGCCAGCGCCTGAGCCTGGCG
>JANMQB010000348.1:0-6536 GCA_031370155.1 Hyphomicrobiales bacterium
AGTCCCGATGCAGACAATTTTAGCAAATGCGTTAATGACTCCGGAAGGAGCTGGAGGCACAATTGCCATCGTCAAGTCCGGGAATTCAATTCCGGCGCAACGGGAGTTCGAAGGCCGTGATCGCCATTGCCAAGCATGCCAAGCGTTTTCGCTCAGACGACAGCGGATCGACAGCGATCGAGTATGGCTTGATCGCTTCGGTGATGGGCATAATGCTCATTCCCACCATGAGCTTCTTCTCCGGCACATTCAGCGACTGGGCAACGCAGCTCACCGATGGATTTATGACGGTTATGGGTCTCTAACCGGCGCCGCGGCGTCAAAGGCCGCGTCCGATCGCCAGGAATTTTTCGCGCCTCTGGGTGCGCAAGACATCCCCCGAAACCCCTGCAAAAGCATTGAGCACCCGCGCAATCGCATCTCCCGTGGCGGCGATGGCCTGGGCCGGATTGCGGTGCGCGCCGCCCACCGGCTCACCGATAATCTCGTCGGCGATGCCGAGTTTCTTCAGATCGGTTGCGGTGATTTTCATGGCGGCGGCGGCATCCTTGGCGCGCGCCGCATCGCGCCACAGGATCGAGGCGGCGCCCTCCGGCGAAATCACGCTGTAGATCGCGTGCTCGAGCATCAGCACCGTATTGGCGGTGGCAATGGCGATCGCCCCGCCCGAACCGCCCTCGCCGATGATCGCCGAGATCAGCGGCACGCCGAGCGCCAGGCAGCAGTCGGTCGAGCGGGCGATCGCCTCGGCCTGGCCGCGCTCTTCGGCGTCGATGCCGGGATAGGCGCCGGGAGTATCGACCAGGGTGATGACCGGCAGGCCGAAGCGGTCGGCCGTCTCCATCAATCGCACCGCCTTGCGGTAGCCTTCGGGCCGCGCCATGCCGAAATTGTGCTTGATCCGCGAGGTGGTGTCGTTGCCCTTCTCCTGGCCGATCACCATCACCGGACTGCCGCGGAAGCGGCCCAGGCCGCCGATTACCGCCGCGTCTTCGGCGAATTTTCGGTCGCCCGCCAGGGGCGAAAACTCGGTGATCAGGCTATCGATGTAGTCAGCCGCATGCGGCCGCTCCGGATGCCGTGCAACCTGCGCCTTCTGCCAGGGTGTCAGCGCGTCGTAGAGATCGGCGAGGTTCTTCGCCGCCTTCTTTTCGAGCGCTTTGACCTCCTCCGCGATGGAAACGGTCGAGTCGCTTGCCGCCAGCGCGCGAAGCTCGGCGATTTTGCCCTCGAGTTCCGCGACCGGGGCCTCAAAATCGAGATATGACGGCATCTGCTCTCAAATGGTCGGTGGGTTGCGGCGGAAAGTGACCGCGCCGACCTGCAAAGTCAACTTTTCTTGGCGAGCGGATGATGCGCCTCAACCGCTGCCTTGAGCCGCGAGGCTTGCACATGGGTGTAGATCTGCGTGGTCGCGATATCCGCATGTCCGAGCATCTGCTGCACGGCCCGCAGGTCAGCGCCGCCTTCGAGGAGATGGCTGGCGAAGGCATGGCGCAACACATGGGGCGACAGACGGCTGGCATCGAAACCGGCAGCCCGCGCCATTGCCTTGAGTTCGAGCGCAAAGTGTTGCCGGGTCAGATGTCCCTTCGCACCATGCGAGGGAAACAGCCATTTCGGTTCACCGTCGCTTGCCGCACGCAGGGCCGTCACATAGTCCTTGAGCACCCGGCCGGCCGTCCGCGAAACCGGCACCAGTCGTTGCCGGCCGCCCTTGCCGGTGACGGCGATGAAGCAGCCGTCCGCCGTCGCCGCGCCGACCGTGAGCCCGACCAGCTCGGAGACGCGCAGGCCCGTGGCATAGAGAAGTTCAAGCAGGCAATGCAGCCTGAGCGCCTTCAGCCGCTTCTTGCCCTTGACCGAGGCGGCAAGCGCCTGTGCAGCCGCCAGCAGCCGGTCCACATCCGCGATCCCCATCAGCTTGGGCAGGGGCCGTCCTGCCCGCGGCGATTCGATGGCCGCCGCCGGATTGCCGTGGGCCAGTCCTTCGCCGTGCAGGAATTTGTGGAACTGCCGCACCGCCGACAATTTGCGCGCCGCCGTGTTCCGTGCCAGTCCTTGCGCCTCAAGATGGGCCAGGAAGCCGCGAATGGCGCCGGCATCGGCTCGCGTCATGCCGCCGAAGCGCGATGCGAAATCGCTATAGTCGACAAGATCGCGCCGGTAGGCTTCGAGCGTATTGCGCGAGGCGCCGCGCTCGGCGCTCATCATTTCGAGAAAGCGCTCGATCAGGCGCGAACTCTGTTGCCCGCGCGGGCTTTCATTGTTGCCGGACTCGTTCATGCGGCAGCGGCTTCACGATCTCCGACTGCTCTGGAGGAAAGTTGGCAAGGCCCCAGGCAGCGCCATAAACGGCGCCACCCAAGCATGCGAGGATTAAGATAAAGCGAAGACTGTCCGGCACGGGCGACTCACTGTTGATCAATTGTAGCCGCTGTGGCCGCGCCCGGAAAGCCTTTGCGGTCTGGGGGCCCACTTGATAGAACCGGCGCAAGTTCGAGGTTTGAGGAAGATGGCCAGACGCTCCGTTGCCAGGGAGGCCGAAACCGTCCGTGCGCGCCTGCAAGACCGCTCCATAGTTCTGGTCGGATTGATGGGAGCCGGCAAGTCGAGCGTCGGCCGCCGGCTTGCCGGGAAACTGGGATTGCCCTTCATCGATGCCGACCATGAAATCGAAGCCGCCGCCGGCAAGTCCATCACCGAGATATTCGCCGACCACGGCGAAACGTATTTCCGCGAGGGCGAACGCAAGGTCATTGCCCGGCTCCTCGACAGCGGCGCCCAGGTGATGGCCACCGGCGGCGGCGCATTCATCAACGAGGAAACCCGCCAACGCATCCGGCTGGGCGGTGTTTCCGTCTGGCTCAAGGCCGGTCTGCCTTTGCTGATGAAACGCGTGATCAAGCGCTCCGACCGGCCGCTGCTCAAGTCCGAGGACCCGGAGGCGGTGATGCGGCGGCTGATGGACCAGCGCTACCCGGTCTATGCCACCGCCGACGTGACGGTGGAAAGCCGCGACGTGCAGCATGGCCAGATGGTGAGCGACGTGGTCAAGGCACTGGCCCTATGGGATGGCTGGAGCCGGTTTTCCGGCCAGAGCGGCAACTGACATGAGCACATGCGAAACCGTAACCGTGGGCCTGGGCGAACGGAGCTATCCGATCGTCATCGGCGGCGGCTTGCTGGCCGAAGCCGGCCGCCGCATCGCACCCCTGCTCGCCCGCCCGGTGACGGCGATCGTCACCGATGAGAACGTGGCGCGCCATCATCTGCCGGCGCTGCAGACGTCGCTCGCCGCCGCGGGCATCGCCGCCACACCCATCGTCCTGCCGCCCGGCGAGGCAACCAAGAGCTTCAAGCATCTGGCCGAGCTCTGCGACCGGCTTCTCGCCGCCGGTATCGAGCGGCGCGACATGATCATCGCCCTGGGCGGCGGCGTCATCGGCGATCTCGCCGGCTTTGCCGCGGCAATCCTGCGCCGCGGTGTCGGCTTCATCCAGATTCCGACCACTCTCCTCGCCCAGGTCGATAGCTCGGTGGGCGGCAAGACCGGCATCAATTCGGCCCATGGCAAGAACCTGATCGGCGCCTTCCACCAACCGGCGGCCGTTATCGCCGACATCGCCCTACTCGAAACGTTGCCGAAGCGCGAGCTGGCGGCGGGTTATGCCGAAGTTGCCAAATACGGCCTTCTCGGCGACGCGGCGTTCTTCCAGTTGCTGGAGGCCCGATCCGGCGCCATTCTGTCGGGCGACCGACAGGCGCGCATCCACGCCATCCGCACCTGCTGCGAGGCCAAGGCGAGGGTCGTCGCCGCGGACGAGACCGAAACCGGGGTGCGCGCACTTCTCAATCTCGGCCACACGTTTGCTCATGCCCTGGAAGCCGCAACCGGCTATTCCGATCGCCTGCTGCATGGCGAGGCGGTGGCGATCGGCATGGTTCAGGCATTTCGCTTTTCCGAGATGTTGAAACTATGCGCCGGTGGCACCGCCGGCCGCGTCGCCGCCCACCTGAAGCGCGCCGGCCTGCCGGTCCATACCCGCGATATTCCCGGACACCTGCCGCCGCCCGAAGACCTTCTCGCCACCATGCGCCAGGACAAGAAGGCGCAGGCGGGCAAACTCACGTTCATATTGGTCCGCGCCATCGGCGAAGCCTTCATCGCCCGCGACGTGGCCGAGGCCGATGTGCTGGCATTCCTGAAGGAGGACGGAGCCCGGTCATGACTATCGATCTCGGCGCAAGCATTGTCGCCATCCTGTGTCTCTTGGTGATGTCGGCGTTCTTCTCGGGTTCCGAGACGGCGCTCACCGCCACCTCGCGCGCCCGCATCAACCAACTGGAGCGCCGCGGCAGTTGGCGGGCCTCGCTGGTGCTTGGCCTCACCGGCACCCGCGAGCGGCTGATCGGCGCGCTGCTGCTCGGCAACAATGTCGCCAATATTACGGCCTCGGTGCTGGCCACCGTGGTGCTCGTCCGGATGTTCGGCGACGGCGGCGCGGTGATCGCCTCGGTCGCCATGACCTTGCTGGTGCTGATCTTCGCCGAGGTCATGCCCAAGACCTATGCCATCGCCTATCCCGACCGGGTGGCGCTCACCGTGGCGCCGCTGGTGCGCCTGCTCGTCGCCGTTTTCGGTCCCGTCGTCATGACGATCGAATATATCGTGAAGGGCGTGCTGCGCCTGTTCGGCGTCAACATCTCAATCACCCAGAACGTGCTCTCGGCCCATGACGAATTGCGCGGCGCCATCGACCTGCATCACAAGGAAGGCGCGGTCATCAAGAAGAACCGCGACATGCTGGGCGGCATTCTCGATCTTCAGGATCTGGAGGTTGCCGACATCATGATCCACCGCACCAAGATGACGCTGATCGACGGCTCCGAACCGCCGCAACAGATCGTCGAGAAGGTGTTGAAGAGCGGCCACACCCGCATTCCGGTGTGGCAGGACAAGCCCGATAACATCGTCGGCATCCTGCATGCCAAGAATCTCTTTGCCGCCCTGCAGAAGAACGGCGGCGACGCCTCGCGGATCGATCTCGAGGATATCCTGAGCCCCGCCTGGTTCGTGCCCGACACGCGCAAGCTGCCCGATCAGCTCAACGCCTTCCTGAGGCGCAAGACCCATTTCGCCATCGTCGTCGACGAATACGGCGAGGTGCAGGGCTTGATCACCCTCGAAGACATCATCGAGGAGATCGTCGGCGACATCAAGGACGAGCACGATGTGGTGGCGACCGGCGTGCGCCAGAAGCCCGACGGCTCCTTCATCGTCGACGGCGCCGTGCCGGTGCGCGACCTGAACCGCGCCTTCGACTGGGATCTTCCCGACGCGGAGGCGACCACCATCGCCGGCCTGGTTATTCACGAGGCCCAGACAATTCCCGAAACCGGCCAGACTTTCAATTTCCACGGCTTCCGCTTCGAGGTGCTGAAGAAGCGCAAACACCAAGTGACCTCGGTCAAGGTGACGCCGCCCGAGCGGAGGTGACAGCGGCCTCAGGCGGGCGGCGAAGCCTCGACGGCCAGCGCGTGCACCCGTTCCCTGAGTTCGGCCGCCAACGCCTCGTTCACCATGCGGTGCCGTTCCACCCGCGATTTGCCGCGAAATGCTTCGGCCACGATCTTCACCCGGAAATGGCTCTCGCCGTCGGGCCTGGCGCCCGCATGGCCGTGATGCTGGTGCGACTCGTCGATAACTTCGAGAGACGACGGATTAAATCGTTGGGTAAGCTTCGCGGCGATAATCCGTCCGACGGGACCCAGAATCATTATAGCGCCTTTGCGGGGGTTGTGGCCAGCGGCTCCGATCATCATAATCGCTCAGGATGAAGCTCGACTCAAAATATTTCGACAAGGTCCGCGTCAAGCCCGGCGAGGAGCGTCTGGCGCGCGACCGCTTTCCCGTCTGCGAATGGCCCGGCTGTGCCAAGCCCGGCCGCCACAAGGCGCCCAAGGGCCGCGGCAACGAAGGCCAGTTCCACAATTACTGCACCGAACATGTGCAGCAGTACAACAAGACCTACACCTACTTCGAAGGCATGAAGGACGATGAGGTGCAGGGATTCCAGAAGGTTGCCCGCACCGGCCTCCGCCCCACCTGGAAGCTCGGCGAGAACTCCTATGCCAATGTCAGCGGCAGACGGCGCAAGGCCGCCAAAGGGCCGCGCGATCCCTTCAATCTGTTCGGCGAGGGCAAGGAGCAGACCACCGGCCACCCCAAGGGCCGCGCCCTGCGCAACACCGAACTGAAGGCCTTGCAGACGTTGGGGCTCGACGAGACGGCGACCCCCGACAAGGTCAAGACCCAGTACAAGACGCGGGTGAAACGGCTGCATCCGGATGCCAATGGCGGCAGCCGCGCCAACGAGGACACACTGAAGGCGGTGATCCAGGCTTACGATCAGCTTCGTTCAAGCGGCTATTGCTGAGCCCGCTTGCCGTGTCCGGCCCGAACGTCTAAAACCCGCCGCGAACACCAAAAAGTACCCAATCATGATTCCAAAGGTTAATGGCGAGGCCGCCGG
>JANMQB010000393.1:0-8960 GCA_031370155.1 Hyphomicrobiales bacterium
TTGTGGTGAAGGGTCTGGAGCGTCTGGCCAATTCGAAAGGCGACAGCCTGCCGGTCAAGCCGGTCATGGCGCTGTGCCGCTGCGGTGGCTCGGCCAACAAGCCGTTTTGCGACGGAACCCATGCCAAGAACGGATTTTCCGGTGCGCGCCTGGGTGGCGGCCCCCAGGACAAACGCCGCGACTATGCGGGTAAGCGCATCACCATCCACGACAATCGCGGGCTTTGCGCCCATGCCGGGCACTGCACCGAAGGGCTTGCGGCGGTATTCAATTCGGAGCGGCAGCCATGGATCGATGCCGATGGCGCCGCGGTGGCGGACATCATCGAAACGGTGCGGCGCTGCCCGTCGGGAGCACTGAGCTATTCGATCGACGGGGTCGAACATCGCGACCAGGAACGCGCGGCGGCAATCGTCGTGACCAAGGACGGGCCCTATGCGGTGACGGGCGGAGCCGAGCTTGCGGGCGTCGCCTTGGGCGATGGTGCGTCCATGGAGCATTTTTCCCTGTGCCGCTGCGGCGCATCCAAGAACAAGCCCTTCTGCGACGGCAGCCATTGGGACGTTGAGTTCAAGGACGCAAAGAACTGAACGCAATAAGAAATCCGCTTTTCCGCGGCCAAGGGCGGGACGGTGCGCCCGGTAAGAGTTTGGCAAGCGCCATCGGTTAAACACAATCTTCGGCAATTTCTCGAATCACGGACACGTAACCCGGCGGCGAACGGGGCGGTCCGGAATGCGGTTGCAGGGGATTGTGGATGCTCAATCGGTGGAAAGCCGCCGCGGCGCTTGCCGCGTGGCTGTCGGTCTGTGGGCCCGCGCTTGCCGGCAATGGCGGCGGGCCGGTGGCGGCGGTGAGCGACAGGGCCAGCGCCGAAATCGATGCCATTCACCCGGCCATGGTGCGGCGGGCGCGCCGCCTCGGCCTGCCGGCGCTCGATACGGCCGCGGCCGTCACCGATCTGCTGCAATTCCCGCTACGCGCCACGGGCGCCGAGAAGTCGCTGCAGAGTAACGCCGTATCAAATTACGTGGATCTGTCCTCTGGCAGCGCGGTGCGTGACTTCGCCTGCGGCAGCCGCACCATCGATGGCCACAAGGGCACCGATCTCTTTCTCTGGCCGTTTCCCTGGCGGGCCATGGACCGGCGCGAAACTGCGGTGGTGGCGGCACTCGGCGGCACGATCATCGCAAAGCGCGACGGCGACTACGACCGGCAGTGCAGCTGGTCGACCTCGGACACCGGCAATCATGTCGTGGTCCAGCTCGATAACGGCCTGATCGCCTATTACTGGCATTTGCAGAAAGGTACGGTGACGTCGAAAGCGATCGGCAGCCGTGTCGAGACCGGCGAGACGCTTGGCTATGTGGGCTCTTCCGGCAAGTCGACGGGACCGCATCTGCATTTCGAGTTACGCAATTTGACAGGTGCCGTGATCGAACCCGCCCGCGGCACATGCAACGACACCGCCACTCGCTGGGCGCATCAGGCGGCCAAGATCGACACGGCGATCCTCGATGTCTCGACCCATTCGGCGGCGCCAAGCGGCGGCAGCCAGTGCAAGGATCCGTCGCGGAACTACGACGATATCTTCGAGCGCGGCAGAACCGTCTATGCCATGGGGGCCTTCCGCGACCAGTCTGCCGGGGCCAATGCCGTCATCTCGATCCTGCGGCCGAATGGCTCGACGGCGGCATCGTGGAAAACCGGAAGCCCGTCCTCGGGCGTGTGGGCCGCCTCCTATTGGTACATGAGTTACGGCCTGCCGTCCAATGCGCCGGCCGGGCTGTGGCGGGCGCGCGTCACCATCGCCGGCCAATCGGCGGAACACACTTTCGCCGTCGCCGCGTCCTTCTCCGCCAGCAAGGTCACGGCGAGCGTTGCCAATCCGGTGCGCACCGTTGCGGCGGGGCAGGCGAGCAATTTCCGAGTGACTGTCAATAATGGCGGAACCGCAAAGGCGGTGGGCTGCCGTGTGTCACTTGGCCGTCCGATCCTGGCTACGACAGCGTTCCGCCGCCTCGATGCCTCAGGCAATGCGGTGGGGCTCGCCAACGAGGCCTTCAGCGTGGCGGCGGGCGGTGACACCAACGTCCGCCTCACCATCACGCCGAAGACCGGATTCGTGGCCCGTGCAGCGGAGTTTCCGCTGCGCGTCACCTGCACCAATACGCCGGCCGCGCCCTTCTCTCGCAGCACGACGATGTTGGTGCTCGGTTCGCCGTGAGCTGTTCCTGAATCAAATCTTTATCCGCGCTCCCGTGGGGTCATAGAAGCTTTGCAACTGCACCTTGGCCGGATAGCGCTGCCAGGCGAGCTCGACTTCCCATCGACCGGACTCGATCCACTCCCTGGTGACACCGCCCTCGTGCTTGACGTAGCCGAGGCCTAGGGAGAGATCGACGCGGTGGCCCCAGGCGCCGCTGGTCGTCGAGCCGACGATGACGCCGTTCCGGTAGATGGGTTCCTCGTGATAGATCATCGGTGCACGGACGGAATTGTCGGCAAGCGCCAGGCAGACGAGGCGCTTGGGCTGAACGGGGCGCGCGCGCTGCTTTTCCAAAGCCTTCTTGCCAATAAAGCCGCCCATCTTGTCCCAGGCAACGGCGAAGCCGAGACCCGCCTCGATCGGCGTTTCCTCATCCGACATGTCGTGGCCCCAGTGGCGGTAGGCCTTTTCCATGCGGCAGTTGTTCATGGTGTGCATGCCGGCGGGGGTGAGGCCGAAATCCTGCCCCGCTTCCCACAGGCGCTCGAAGACGTGGGGCGCAAATTCGGCCGGGATGTAAAGCTCCCAGCCCAATTCACCGATATAGGTGATGCGGCTGGCCCGCACCCGCGCATAGCCGATTTCGATTTCCCGCGAGGTGCCGAAGGGAAAGGCGGCAGTGGAAAGATCGGCGCCGGAAAGCTTCTGCAGCAGGGCGCGTGACCTGGGGCCCATGACGGCGATCATCGGCAGGCCGGAGGTTATATCGGTGGCGATGCAGTGGACGTCGTCCGGGGTGTTGCGCTTGAGCCAGGCCATGTCGCGGGTCTGCGGCACGGCGCCGGTGACCACCAAGAATTTGTCTTCGGCTAGCCGTGTCACGGTGAGATCGGCCTCGATGCCGCCGCGCTCATTGAGCCACTGGGTATAGACGATGCGGCCCGGTTCGACATCGATGTTGTTGGCGCTGATGCGGTTCAGCACCTTGCAGGCATCGCGGCCTTCAACGGAGAACTTGGCGAAGCTCGCCTGATCGAAGAAGGCGCAATCGGTCATCAACTGCTTGGCTTCGTAATCGGCGCAGGGGAACCAGTTCTGGCGGCCGTAGCTGTATTCATATTCCGGTTTGACACCGGCGCGGGCATACCAGTTGGGCCGTTCCCAGCCGTTGACTTCGCCGAACACGGCGCCGAGCTTCTTGGTCGGCTCGTAAATGGGCGAGCGGCGCACGCCGCGCGCCGTCTCCGCCTGGCGGTAGGGCCAGTGCATGGCGTAGAGGAGGCCGAGGCTCTCGCTCGCCCGATCGTGCACATAGCGGCCCACCGACTGGAAGGGATGGATGCGGCGGATGTCCATGGCGTTCACATCCATGGGCGGATGGCCGTTCTTGATCCATTGCGCCAGCACGAGACCGGCGCCGCCAGACGACTGGATGCCGATCGAATTGAAACCGGTGGCGACGAAGAGATCGCGCACTTCCGGGGTCTCGCCGAGATAATAGCGCACGTCGGGCGTGAAGCTTTCCGGGCCGTTGAAAAAGAGCTGGATGCCGGCGGTCTCGAGCAGCGGCACGCGCTCGATGGCGGCGGCGAGGATCGGCTCGAAATGATCCATGTCCTCGGGCAGCGTCACGAAAGCGTGGTCCTCGTCGATGCCGCCGCCGCCCCAGGGCTTGGCCTTGGGTTCGAAGGCGCCGACCATCAGCTTGCCGGCATCCTCCTTATAGTAGGCGCATTCGTCGGGGACGCGCACCACCGGCATGTTGCGCGGCAAGTCCGCGATGGGTTCCGAGACGATGTAGAAATGCTCGCAGGCATGCAGCGGGATATTGACGCCGATCGAGCAGCCCAACTCGCGCGACCACATGCCGGTGGCGATCACCACCTTGTCGGCGCGGATGGTGCCGGAGGCCGTTTCGACTCCCACGGCCTTGCCGTTCTCCACCAGGATGCGCGTCACCTTGGTGTTCTCGAGGACTTTTGCGCCGCGCGAGCGGGCACCGGCGGCAAGCGCCTGGGTTACGTCGATGGGGTTGACCTGGCCGTCCTTGGGCAGGAACACGCCGCCCACCGCGCCTTCGAGATTGTAGTGGGGCACGCGCTCCTTGATCTCGGCCACCGAGATGACATCGACGGCCAGGCCGAAATTCTTGGCCATGGAGGCGCCGCGTTTGAGCTCCTCCATGCGGCCTTGGCTCAAGGCAATCGAGATCGAACCGTTCTGCTTGAAGCCGGTGGCCTGGCCCGTCTCCTTCTCGAGCCCCTCGAACAGGCCGGTCGTATACTTCGCCAGCTCGGTCAGATTGCGCGAGGCGCGAAGCTGGCCGACAAGGCCCGCCGCATGCCATGTGGTGCCGGAAGTGAGCTGCTTGCGCTCCAGAAGCACGGTGTTGGTGATGCCGATCTTGCTCAGATGATAGGCGATCGAGGCGCCGACGATGCCGCCGCCGACGATGACGACATCGGCGCGGGAGGGGAGGGACTTGGTCATGGGGCGGGTTCCGGTTATTGGCCAGCAATAGCAACAAGCCGGTATCCTATGGAAGCGCCAGCCTGCCTCACGCCGGAAGGCCGGGAATTCACGGGATCTACCGCAAGGCACGGCAAAGGTCTAAGATGCATTGGTCGGAGCAAACCATCAGGGAGGGGGCCATGACCGCCTATAATGTCGTCCGTTTCAAGGTGAAGCCGGGCCAGGAGCAGAAATTCATCGACGCCCACAAGAACTTGCCGGATATGGCGGGAATGCGGGATGGAGCACTGATCAAGACCGGCGACCGCACCTTCTGCCTTATCGGCAAGTGGGACAAGTTCGATAGCATCGCCGCAGCGCGGCCGAAGATGATCGGCATTCTCGACGGATTTCGCGGCATGCTGGAAGATCTGGGCGGAGGGCTCGGCGTGACCGATCCGGTCTCCGGCGAGGCCGTGGTCGAATACCCGGTCAAGAAGCGCTGACCGGTCGACAAACGCCATTTTCCTTTGCGGGGCATCCGGCTTTCGATTAAGAGTGTTCGTAAGAAAGAACGGGATGTTTCATGCATCGAGGCGACATTTTACCGGCCGAAGCCTGGCAGCGGCTGCAGAACAATGCCTCCGCCGTGCTGATCGACTGCCGCACCCAGCCGGAATGGGTGTTCGTCGGCGTGCCGGCGGTGGAACGGCTGATCCGGCTCTCCTGGCAGGCGTTTCCGACCATGCAGGTGAATAGCCAGTTCGTCACCGAGATTGAGCAGATGGGCCTGCCGAAGGATGCGGAAATCCTGTGCATCTGCCGCTCCGGGGCGCGCTCGGCCTCGGCAGCCTCGGCGCTCACCCAGGCGGGCTACAGCAATGCCTGGAACGTGGCGCAGGGCTTCGAGGGCGACAAGGACGCCACCGGCCACCGCGCAACGGTGGGCGGCTGGAAGGCGGCGGGCCTGCCCTGGGTGCAAAGCTGATGAAGAAGAAAGCCAAGGACCAATCGCCGGCACGCTGGGGCGATGCCACCAAGCTGGTGCGCGGCGGGCTTGACCGATCGCCCCATGGCGAGACTTCGGAAGCGCTCTTCCTCAATTCCGGCTTCGTCTATGACGAGCCGGAGACGGCGGAGAAGCGTTTCGCCGGCGAGGACGACGGCTATGTCTATGGCCGCTACGGCAATCCCACCGTCACCATGTTCGAGGAGCGGCTCAGGCTCCTGGAAGGGGCCGAAGCCTGTTATGGGCTTGCCTCCGGCATGGCCTCGGTGTTCGGCGCGCTGGCCTGCCAGTTGAAGGCGGGGGATCATCTGGTGGCGTCCAAGGCGCTGTTTGGCTCCTGCTACCAGGTCGTGACGTCCATCCTGCCACGCTTCGGCATCAAGACCACGCTGGTCGACGGCAAGGACATGGATGCCTGGAAGCAGGCGGTCACCCGCGAGACCAAATGCGTGTTCCTCGAAACGCCGTCAAATCCGACGCTCGAGGTGATCGACCTCGCCGCCGTGTGCGAAATCGCCAAAAAGTTTGGTGCCTGTGTGGTTGTCGACAATGTTTTTGCGACACCCATCCTGCAGAAGCCGCTCGACTACGGCGCCGATGTCATCATCTATTCCGGCACCAAGCATATGGACGGGCAGGGCCGCGTCTTGGGCGGCGCCATCCTGTCGACCAAGAAGTTCAAGGAAGAGCTGCTCAAGCCGTTCCTGCGCCACACCGGCCCGGCGATCTCGCCGTTCAATGCCTGGGTGCTGCTCAAGGGGCTCGAGACGCTGAAGTTGCGCGTCGAGGCGCAGAGCCAGGCGGCGGAGACGATTGCCGAAACGCTGCAGGCGGTGCCGGGCGTGACGCGCGTCATCTATCCACATCTTTCGACGCATCCGCAGGCGGCGCTGTCGCGCGCCCAGATGCGCCTGGGGGGCACCATGGTGACTTTCGAGGTGGCGGGCGGCAAGGCCAAGGCCTTCGACGTGCTGCGCAATCTCGGCATCATCGATATTTCCAACAATCTCGGCGACACCAAGTCGCTGATCACCCATCCGGCTTCCACCACCCACCGCAACATCGGCGCCGAGGTCCGCGCCATGATGGGCATCACCGATGACATGCTGAGGCTTTCAGTGGGGCTCGAGGACGTGGCCGATTTAACGGCCGATCTGAAGCAGGCGATCGCCGGTTAGAACCAGCCGGCCGTCTTCAGCAGTTCATAAGCCGACAGGACCACCACCAGGCCGCCGACGGCGAACATGAGGGGCTTGCGCGGCGCCTTCTTGAGCAGCCAGCCTGCGCTCAGCGCCGCGGGGATGCCGCCGATCACCAGGCCCGCCACCGAGCGGGCATGATCCCAGATTCCGTTGGCATCCTGCCAGGTGCCGAAGATCAGCGTGATGGCGAAGGCCGAGACGATGGCGCAGGTGACGACGAATTCCGCGGCATTGACGGTTCCTACCACGAAGCGCGGATGGGCGCCGGCACCGATCAGGCTGGAGGTCACGACCGGCCCCCAACCTCCACCGCCGATGGCATCGAGAAAACCGCCCGCCGTGCCGAGGGGGACGACAAGGTTGTTCTTGATGGCGCGGTTCTGCTCGAGCTGGAGCCCGCGCCACATGATGACGATGCCCATGATCATCAGATACGCGAAGACGTAAGGCCTGATCTTGCCGCCCGCCAGATTGACCAGCACCAATGCGCCGGCGATGCCGCCCACCACACCGGCGGCGCTTAGCAGTATCATCAAGCGCCGGTCGACATTGCCATGCAGAATGTGCGAGGCGCCGGAGGCGGCGGTGGTGAAAAGCTTTGCCGCGTGGACACTGGCCGATGTGTGGGCGGGGGGGACGCCGCTCGCCAGGAGCACGACGGAAGAAATAACGCCATAGCCCATACCCAGCGCACCGTCGATGAGCTGGGCGCAGAAACCGACCAGCACGAACATCACGAATTCCGGCATACGGAACTTCCCCTTGCGATGACGGCGACGCGAAGTTTTACTGTAAACGCGGCGCGGTCACCTGGATGGGCCGTCCATTGGCTGTCCAGTGTATGCCACATTCGGTCTTGCCGGTGCCAGCCCAACGGCCGGCGCGCGGATCGTCGGCGCTGCCGCCCTGTACGGTGCAGGGCTCGCAACCGATCGAGTAATAACCGATCTCGGTCAAGGGATGACGCGGCAGCCTGTGGGTTGCCATGTAGAGTTCGATGTCGAGGGCGCTGAAACCCGCCAGCGGCTCGGCCTTGATGCGCTCGCCGTCGATCGCCAGCGGCGTCAAGTTGCGGCGCTCGGCGCCGTGATAACGCTTGCGGCCCGAGACGACGACTTCGAAATCCCTGAGGGCGCGCTCGAGCGGCAGGGTCTTGCGGATGTGGCAGCAGAGATCGTGGTTGCGGACATGCAGAGTGCCATCGGGATCCTTGGCCGCGAGATCGGCGGGATCGGGCTGGATCGAACAGACATCGGTGAGACCCAGCCGGTCGATCAGCATGCTGCGATAGCTGAGTGTTTCCCAGAACAGTTTGCCGGTGTCGAGAAAGATCACCGGCGTCGCCTTGTCGACTTCCGAGACCATGTGCAGAAGCACAGCGGATTCGGCGCCGAATGACGAGACGACCGCGAGCCGCCCATGAAAATCGCGGATCAGCGGCTCGAGCAGCTCGCGGCCTTCAAGACCGGCGTAGGTTTCATGAATGCCCTTGTCCACGTCGTTCATCCCGCATGGGGCTGTTCGAGCCAGGGTTCGGCGTCGGTGTGGCGTTCGGTCCACACTTCCACCTCGCTGCCGCGCCGGAACAGGCCGCGCTGATAGGCGAGCGACATCTGCCTGGCCGCCTGCTGCCACTGGGCGAGCGGGAAGCGATCGGAAATCTCGAAGGCGTCGAAGCCCACCTGCAGCATGAATTGCAATTGATCGGGCAGGATATTGCCGGTTGCGCGCAATTCGCCGCGATAGCCGAATTCGCGGATCTGCCGGGCGATCGAATAGGCGCGGCCGTCGACGAAGGCGGGGAAGGGAAGAATAATGAGCGACAACTTGGGCAGGAACAGCGACAACGCCTCGGCGCGATCGGCATTGCCGAAGACGACGCCGAGCTTGCCCTGGTGCTTGGACAGGCTCTCCCATTCCTTCAACAGGCGCGCGAAGGAAACCACCACATCGGCATTGGGGAAAATCGCCACGTCGTCGCCGGCCTGAATCCAGGTGTCGGGAACGATGGTGTTGTTCTTAAGCAGCGGCATAGAGAGCCTCCTTGAACGGTTTGGCGCCGAGGCGGCGGTAGGCGGCGAGGAATTCC
>JANMQB010000394.1:0-3541 GCA_031370155.1 Hyphomicrobiales bacterium
CCTCGGACCCTTCGATCAGCAGGCCCGCATGCCCGGTCACCGCATCGAGCAGCGGTTCGAGCCAAGCCTTGTCGGCCTTGCCAAAATCGCTCAGCACATGCGGATGCACCAGGCCCTTCGCGCCGGGATGGCCGATGCCGAGCCGCACCCGCTGAAAATGCGGGCCGAGATGGGCGATGATCGAGCGGATGCCGTTGTGGCCCGCCGCTCCGCCGCCGAATTTGACCCTGACCTTGCCTTCGATGAGATCGATTTCGTCATAGAAGACGATCACCTGCGTGGGATCGATATCGAAGAAGCCCGTCGCACCGCCCACCGAGCGGCCACTCTCGTTCATGTAGGTCATGGCCTTTAGCGCCAGCACCTTTTCGCCCGCCAGCGTGCCCTCGGCGGCTTCCCCCTGGAAACGCTTGCGCCACGACGAAAAGCCATGACGGCGGACGATTTCGTCCACCGCCATGAAGCCGATATTGTGCCGGTTGCCGGCGTATTTGGGTCCCGGATTGCCGAGGCCCACGAGCAGATACATGACGCCCTCCGGCTGCGAAGAAGACTACTTCCTCTTGTCGCCGCCCTTGGCCGGAGCCCCCTTGGCCGGAGCCGGAGCGCCCTTGGCCGGAGGCGCGGCGCCCTTGGCGGGAGCCGCGGGGGCGGCGCCCGGAGCCGTAACCGCAGCTTTGGCATCCTTGGCCGGAGCGGCAGCCTTGGCATCCTTGGCGGGAGCGGCAGCCTTCGCATCCTTGGCATCTTTACCGCCGGCGGCGGGCGCAGCGGCAGCCGCGCCGGCTTCCGGCACCTTCTGGGCGGTGGCCGGAACCTCGGCCGTGACCGGCGCTTCCACCGGCACTTCTTCTTCCTTGGCCTGGGCCGCGATGGTGCACAGCGTCACGTCATCGCGGCTCACCGCAGTAACGCGCTCCGGCAGCTTGATCGCCAAGATATGGACCGACTGGCCGATCTGCAGGCCGGTGAGGTCGACGACGATGTCGTCGGGGATGAAGTCGGCCGGGCAATAGAGGGCCAGCGTGTGCGACACGATGTTGAGCGCGCCGCCCGCCTTGAGGCCGGGCGAGGCCTCGTGGTTCTTGAAGCGCACCGGAATGTCGACGGCGATGCGGGCGTCCTTGCCCAGCCGCAGGAAATCGACATGCACGATGAAATCGCGCACCGGCTCGAACTGCACGTCGCGCGGAATGGCGCGCACCGTCGGGCCGTCGACTTCGAGGTCGACATGCGTCGACAGGAAACGGCCGGTTTCCACATGCGGCTTGACCTCGCCGTATATCAGGGAGACGAGCTGGGGGTCTTTCTTGTCGCCGTAGACGACGCCGGGGACGAGGCCTTGGCGGCGGACTGCGCGGGAGGCCCCCTTGCCTGCCCGGCCACGCGCCGTGGCCTTGAGCTGCACGATCTTCGACATGGTAAACTCCTGTCAGAAAACCCGTTCAGGCCTTCCTCCAGGGGTGACCAGCGCCTGCGGGCGGCGGGGCTATACGCGATAACCCCCGGCAATGCAACCCGCCGGCGTCAGGTTCCTATGCCGCAATCATTCGCCGGCAGATGGCAACAGGATCACAACCGCCTTGGCGATCTTGGCATATGCTTCGCCGGGAACAACCGCGGCGGCGCCGATATTGTCATAGTGGTGATGGCGGTAGCCGTAACCGTGATGGCAGCCACAACCGTAGTATCCACCCAAAATGTACTCGCACGGTTTCATCAGCGGCTGATAGCTGTATGGCGGATAAATTATCCTGGTTTCGGCTTGTGCAATTCCCGCCAGGCCGATCAGCATGGCGGACGCAAGAACGGCTCGCATGAGCATGTTCGTCTTCTCCATTTCAAGCCGCATCGCCATGGAAAATAGAACCTTAACGAACAGAGTCAAGGAATCCTCAACGGCAAAGCCCAAATCGCATTAACCATGTTTTGGCCAGGCTGGGTGGCCACTCCCACGCCGCTCATTCGAACAGGCTGGAAACCGACTCTTCGCGCGAAGTGCGGCCGATGGCCTCGCCGAGCAGGGAGGCGATTGGGATCACCCGGATATTGCGGGCGATCTTCACCGCCTCCGTCGGCTGGATCGAATCGGTGATCACCAGTTGCTTGAGCTTAGACGAGGTGACCCGCGCCACCGCGCCCCCCGACAGCACGCCGTGGGTGATATAGGCTGTCACATCCTTCGCCCCCTGCACCAGCAGCGCCTCCGCCGCATTGACCAGGGTTCCGCCCGAATCGACGATATCGTCGATCAGGATACAGGACTTGCCCGCGACCTCGCCGATGATGTTCATCACCTCCGCTTCGCCCGCCCGCTCGCGGCGCTTGTCGACGATGGCAAGCGGCGTATCGAGCCGCTTGGCGAGCGCCCTGGCGCGCACCACGCCGCCCACGTCGGGCGACACCACCACCGTGTTGGCGACGTCGTTGTGCTGCTTGATATCGCGCACCATGACCGGGCCGGCGAAGAGATTGTCGGTGGGAATGTCGAAGAAGCCCTGGCTTTGCCCGGCGTGGAGATCGAGAGTCAGCACCCGGTCGGCGCCGGCCCGGGTGATGAGGTTGGCCACCAGCTTGGCCGAGATCGGCGTGCGCGGGCCGGGTTTGCGGTCCTGCCTGGCATAGCCGAAATAGGGGATGACCGCGGTGATGCGCTTGGCCGAGGCGCGCTTCAACGCATCGATAATGATCAAGAGTTCCATCAGATGGTCGTTGGCCGGAAACGCCGTCGACTGCACCACGAACATGTCCTGGCCGCGCACGTTCTCCAGGATCTCGACGAAAATTTCCATGTCGTTGAAGCGCTTCACGACGGCCTTGGTCATCGGCAGGTTGAGGTAGGAACAGATGGCCTCCGCCAAGGGCCGGTTGCTGTTCCCCGCCACGATCTTCATCATGCCCCGCCCTCTCGCGCTCGCGCTTCCGGGCGGGTCTATAACAATCGACGGGCGCCCGCGCAAACGCGCTGTTGGCGCTGTGAACAAGCGCCGCGACGTTGCCCTTAGCGATAGGTCTTGATCAGATCGAAAATGCCGGTTGCGGCCGCCTCGGCGACGGGCACGGCATTATCGCCCCAGCCCTGGTCGAGGGAGCCGGCCGGCACCGCGTTCGCCTGGTCGATCTTGCCGAGCGGCCGCCCGTCCGGCGACGAGACGGTCCAGCGGAGCGCAATCTGCTGCGTGCCTCCCGTGGGCTTCGACACGTCGACCTCGCCGGCAATCGTCAGGGCATCGGCGCGCGGCGCCTTGAGCACCGGCCAGCCGGCCTTCGCCAGGGTCTGGCGCATGGCCGCGGTTAATTCCGCATCACCCGTGCCGGGGGAGCCTTTGACCGCGATCACCGCCACCGCCTTGATGGCGTTCCGCCTGGGCTGCGGTTCGGCCACGGCCGTCTCGGACGGCGGCGGCAGCGATTCATCCAGCGGGGCGGCGGCGGCCTCGACCGAGCCGGGTCCGTTCAGCGTCTCCAGGTCGATGTCCTTGTAGGCCTCGGGGCCGGCGGCGACGAAATATTCCGATGGCGGCAGGTCGCGGGCCGCCGT
>JANMQB010000403.1:0-4974 GCA_031370155.1 Hyphomicrobiales bacterium
GGCACGGGCGGCGCCGAGATATTCGGGGGCACCGTGGAAGGAGGGCGCATCAGTCAGCACCGAAAGGCAGGCGGCACCTCCCGCCTCATAGGCCATGGCGAGCCGCGGTGGATTGAAATCTGGCCGGATCAAGCCTCTGGACGGGCTCGCCTTCTTGATCTCGGCGATCAGCGCCCATTCACCAAGTGCGATCCTTGCCGTCAGCGCGCCCTTGAAGCTGCGCACCGGTGGCGCATCGAGCGCCATCACTTCGAGTTCGTGCTCTGAAATTTCAGCCTTGGCCTTCGCCACTTCCTCGCGCTTATAAGCGGCGATCTTGTCGAGGATGGTGGTCATTACCCCCTCAACATGTCATCACCGGATTTATTCCGGCGACCCATCGAATACGGAAGCTCTGTACCCAGCCGGTCCATGGGTTGTCGGGACAAGCCCGGCAATGATAGAAGTGTTTCAACCATTCGAGACCTTCACCAGCGTGTCGAGCGCCTTCTGGGCCGCACCCTCATCGATCGCGGTCTGCGCCAAGCGCACGCCGTCCTTGATGGTCTTCGCCTTGCCGGCGACCAGCAGCGCCGCCCCCGCCGTCATTACCGCTGCGTCGCGGAAGGCGGTTCGCCCGCCCTTCAGCACATCGCGCAGCGCCGCGGCATTATGCGCCGCCTCGTCGCCCTTGAGATCGGAAGCCGCCGCGCGCTTGAGCCCCACTTCCTCCGGCGCCAGTTCGAATTCCGCGATGGCGCCGTTCTTGAGTTCGGCGATCCAGGTAATGCCGGTAGACACGATTTCGTCGAAACCGCCTTCGCCATGACAGATCCAGCAGGCCTCGCTGCCGAGATTCTTGAGCACCTGGGCGAGCGGCCCGACCCAGGCGCGCGAGAAGACGCCGGTCACCTGGCGGGCAACCCCCGCCGGATTGGAGAGAGGGCCCAGCAGATTAAAAATCGTCCGTGTACCGAGTTCCACCCGGCTCGGCCCCACATGCTTCATCGAGGCATGGTGGGCGGGCGCGAACATGAAACCGAGCCCGGCGGCGGCGATGCACTGGGTGATCCGTTCCGGCGTCAGGTCGATCTTGACACCGAGCGCCACAAGCACGTCCGCCGCGCCCGACTTCGACGAAAGCGCCCGGTTGCCGTGCTTGGCCACTTTCAGTCCCGCGCCCGCCGCCACGAAGGCGGCACAGGTCGAAATATTGTAGGAGCCCGAGGCATCGCCGCCGGTGCCGACGATGTCGATGGCATCGGCGGGCGCCTGTACCCGCAGCATCTTCTCGCGCATGATTTCGACAGCGCCGGTGATCTCGTCGACCGTCTCGCCACGCACCCTAAGCGCCATCAGCAGCCCGCCGATCTGCGCCGGAGTGGCCTCGCCCGACATCATGATGGAAAAGGCCTCGCGCGCTTCCGCCCGGCTGAGTGCCGCGCCCTGCGCCGCCTTGGCGATGATCGTCTTGAGATCGGACATCAGCCGGCCCCCGCCAGTTCGAGAAAGTTCTTCAATAGCTTGTGGCCGTGCTGCGAGGCAATCGATTCAGGGTGGAACTGCACGCCGTGGACGTTCTTGTTTCTGTGCCGCAGCCCCATGACGATACCGTCGGTTTCCGCGGTGATTTCCAGGCAATCGGGCAGGCTTTGGCGCTCGACGATCAGCGAATGATAGCGCGTTGCTTCGAAGTCCTGCGGCACGTCCTTGAACACGCCCTTGCCGCCATGATGCACCGGCGACAGCTTGCCGTGCATGAGCCGCGGCGCCCGGATCACCTTGCCGCCGAAGGCCTGGCCGATCGCCTGATGGCCGAGACAGACGCCGAGAATGGGGATCGTATCCGACGCCCTTTCGATGAGTTCGAGACAGATGCCCGCTTCGTTCGGCGTCGCCGGCCCGGGCGAAATCACGATCGCCTGCGGCTTGGCCGACATCACCTGGCCCACCGAGATCTTGTCGTTGCGATGCACCACCGTCTCGGCGCCAAGATCGCCGAGGAAATGATAGAGGTTCCATGTGAAGCTGTCGTAGTTATCGATGAGAACGATCATTGCGCCCTCCCGGCCCGGCCGGCGAAGCGCACCGCATCTTCCGCGGCGCGGAAGAGCGCCTTGGCCTTGTTGATGCATTCCTGGTGCTCGCTCTCCGGCACACTGTCGGCGACGATGCCGGCGCCGGCCTGCACATACATCCGGCCCGCCTTGACGATCGCCGTGCGCAGCACGATGCAGGTATCCATCTCGCCGTCGGCGGAGAAATAGCCGACACAGCCGGCATAGACACCGCGCTTTTCATTTTCCAGTTCGTCGACGATCTGCATCGCCCGCACTTTCGGCGCGCCCGAAACCGTGCCCGCCGGAAAGCCGGCGACCAGGGCGTCGATGGCGTCGTATTGCTTCGCCAGCTTGCCCTCGACATTGGAGACGATGTGCATCACCTGGCTGTAATATTCGAGGATGAACTGGTCGGTCACCTTGATCGAGCCGATCTCGGCGACGCGCCCCACATCGTTGCGGCCGAGATCGAGCAGCATCAGATGCTCGGCCCGCTCCTTGGGATCGGCGAGTAACTCCGCCGCCAGCGCCCGGTCCTCGGCCGGCGTGGCGCCGCGCGGGCGGGTCCCGGCAATCGGCCTTATCGTCACCTTGCCGCCGCGCACCCGCACCAGGATTTCCGGGCTCGAGCCGATCACCGCGAAATTATCGAAATCGAGATAGTAGAGAAACGGCGAGGGATTGACCCGCCGCAGCGACCGGTAGAGCGAGAAGGGCGGCAGGGTAAATTCCGTTTCAAAGCGCTGCGACAGCACCACCTGGAAAATATCGCCGGCGGCGATGTAATCCTTGGCCTTCAGCACCATGGCCTTGTAGGCCTCGGGCGTGATGTTGGACTTTGGAGCCGCGATGGGCGGCGCGTCCTCGCCGCGCTGCGCCACATGGTCGAGCGGCCGGTCTAGCGCATCGACGATTTCCGAGAGCCGCTCCTGGGCGCGCGCGTACGCAGCCTTGGCGCTCACTGCCCTGTCGACATAGACGGGCGAGGTGACGGTCACCTCGTCGCGCACGCTGTCGAAAATCGCCATCACGGTGGGCCGGATCAGCATGCCGTCGGGCAGGCCGACCACGTCGCGGTTGGGCGGCGGCAGCTCTTCCATCAGCCGCACCATGTCGTAGCCCATGTAGCCGAAGACTCCCGCCGCCATGGGGGGCGCATCGGCGGGAAGGGCAATACGGCTCTCGGCGAGCAGGGCCCTGAGCGCTTCGAGCGGCGGCAGCGCCACCGGCTCGAAGGCGCTCTTCGGATCGCCGAGCGCCTTGCGGTTGATCGAAGCCTTGCGGCCTTCCACCTTCCAGATCAGGTCGGGATTCATGCCGATGATCGAGTAGCGGCCGCGCACCGCGCCGCCTTCGACCGATTCGAGCAGGAAGGAATAACGGGCATTGCGGGCGAGTTTGAGCATTGCCGAGACGGGCGTCTCGAGATCGGCGACGAGACGTGTGGAAACGATCTGTGCCGCGTCCTTTTCATAGGCGCGGGCGAAGCTTTCATAATCGGGTGAGATTTGCATTTTGAGACACTCTGGACGGACGTGCGATCGGGGTTAAGGCGTTTGGGTTCCCGCAATCTGTCGCCAGAGATTTTCATTGATGCTGACACTGAACTCCTTCTGCAATGCGCCGAGATAGAGCGCCAGCATGTCCTTGGCTATGCCTTCCTTGGTGTCGTCGGCGAGTTGCTTGGCTGCGTCGGATCCTGCCACGAACGGCGCAAGCCTGACCTCCGTCGGCTGGATCAGCCGGGCGCCCTTGCCGTCGCCTTCCAGCGCGAAGGTGATTGCATTCTTCTTCACGCTGAATGCGGCGGTAACCGCGGGCTGGTCGAACTCCGCCGCCGCCTCGTTGCGCTTGAGGCCTTGGGCGGTCTTGATTTCGGCGCCCGCTTCCTGCGCCAGCGTCTCGAAGGCAACGGCGCTTGCAGCCCGTTCCACCAGCTTCTTGGCCTTTTCGAGGGCGAGCGCCCTGAGCTTGGTGGCGATGACGTCGGCCTTAACCTTGTCCTTCACCGCATCGAGGGGACGCAGCGCCGAGGGGACGACTTCGCGCACCTCGTACCAGAGAAAGCCGTCGCCGATGGTGAGAGCATCGCCTTCAACTCCCACGTCACTGTCGAAGGCCACCTTCAAAACCTCGGCCTTGTTCGGAATATCGGCGTCCTTGCCGTCCTTGCCGCGGCCCGCAGCATCGACTGCGGCGATGAGCTGGAACGGGATGCCGGCCCTTTCGGCGATCGTCTCGAACGCGGTCTGGGCGGCGCGCGCATCTTCCACGGCATCGTAGACCGACTGGACCTCCTCGCGCGCCTTATCGAATTGCAGCCGCTCGGTGAGCTTCTGCTTGACCTCGTCGAGGGTCTCCTGGTGTTCGGGCTTGACCTTGGCGATCTTGATGAGCGTGATGGCGAGGCTGCCTTCGATCGGTTCGCTCACCGCCCCCTCCGCCAGGCTGAAGGCCTGATCCGCCACCTTGGGGTCGAAGAAATCGGCCTTGGTCTTCTCCGCCAGCGTCGCATCGGCCTCGCTGAGTCCCCGCTCCTTGGCGATGGCGAGGAAATCCTCCCCCGCCGCAATCCGCTCCTTGGCCTTTTTCGCATCCTCGGGGGTGGGAAAGGTGACCTGCAGGATGGTGCGCAGCGCCGGGGTGAAATAGTCGCCCTTGAACTTCTCGTAGCCCGCCTTGATCTCCTCCTCCGTCAGTGTCAGCTTGGCGGCGATGTCGGCGGGTTCCGCCCTCATCACCGCGATCGAGCGGTATTCCGGCGCCGTGTAGCTTTGCGGATTGGCCTCATAGTGTTTCTTGATGTCATCGTCCGTGGGCGGAGCGATCTCGGTTTCCGCCGCCTTGACGATGAAATAGCGCACATCGCGCTCCTCGTTGCGGTAGCGGTGCTGCGCCTCGGCGAGAACCCTGGGCGCGGCCAGACCGCCGTCGG
>JANMQB010000417.1:0-4256 GCA_031370155.1 Hyphomicrobiales bacterium
GGCCCCGGCCATCAGCAATGATCGAAACGCTCTGAACATGGTCAACCTCTGTGATGCAACACAATGCCTCGGAAGGGCCCGGCAGTCCATCTCACTTCCTGCTCGCGAAGTTCAAAATGTCATTGGCCCGCAGCCACTCCGGCGTTCCGGTCTTGAACATGGTGGCGGCGAGCTTGGCCTTTTCCGCCGCCAGTTCCCGGTCGCCCTGCAGCCAGGCGCCTTCCGCCGTTGCCAATTCGGCGCGCGGAATATCGCCGAGCTGGCCATAGGCGATCGCCATGAACTTGTAGAGCTGAGGGACCTCGGATTCGGTCTTCTTGGCCGCCCGCAGGGTCTTCAGGGCAGCTTCTGCATCGGCGCGGCTTTCGCTGCCGAGCAAAGCTTGCGCCAGCATGATCTGGATGAGACCGTTGGTGGGCAGAAGCTTGTTGGCCTGCCGCAGCGGCGCCACCGCCTTCGCCGGCGAACCGCTTTCCAACAGCGCCTGGCCCTTCAGTTCCCAGAAATAGGGGTTCTGCGGCAGGTCCGCGATCAGGCCGTCGAGCACCGGCAGGGCGTTCTTCATGTCTCCCTTGCGGAACATGGCGATGGCGCGCGCGTAGCGGGCCGGCAGCGAGGTGTCGGAAGTAGGGTAGCGCTGGAAGACGGCCTGCGACGGCTGCAGGAATCCGGCAAGCTTCGCCTGCATCAACTGATGCCGGAGCAAGAGTTCGGGTTGATCTTCCTTGCTGAAATTCGGCGATTTCTTGGCCGCAATTTCGAGATTGCGGATGCGGTCGAACGGCATCGGATGCGACAGCACGTAAGGGTCGACATATTGCGCGGAGGCGATCGACTGGTTGGCGAGCCTCTCGAAAAGCGACAGCATGCCGCGCGCCGACTGGCCGGTGGCATTGAGATATTTCAGCGCCGCCTGATCGGCTGAGGATTCCATGGCGCGCTGATAGGACAATATGTTGCGCTGGGCGAAACCCTGGGTGCCGAGCATCACGCCTTGCCCAGCCTTGGCCGCCTCGCCTTCGCCGGCCACGGCGCCGCCCACCATGGCGGCGGCGCCGATGAGCATACCGATGATGGAGGTAGCGCTGGCCCGGTCGAGTTCGACGCCGAGCCGCGCCAGGTGGCCTCCGGCAATATGCCCGGTTTCGTGCGCCAAGACGCCGATCACTTCATTCGGGGTTTTCGCCTGGGTGAGCAGTCCGGTGTGGATGAAGATGCGTTGTCCGCCCGCCACGAAAGCGTTGATGCGCTGATCCTTGATCAGGTAGACCTTGACCGATCCCGGATTGATGCCCGCCGCCTTGAAAATCGGCCTGGTATAGAGCCGCATCAGGCCCTCGATCTCGGCATCGCGAATGAGCGGCGGTCCGGCGGGATTGCTGGCCGATTGGGCGTACACGGGCGCCACCGTGGCAATGGCCAGCGCCAGGGCGACGATGGCATTGAAAATCCTGCGCATGACAGTGTTCGCACAACTCGGGTTCAGGCTTGTTCGCTTCAATCGCGGTCAATTGAGGCGAGTTTGAGGCCCGGTGAAGCCGCTTGCCGTCAGCGTTTGCTCCACCAGCCTGCCTTGCGCTCGACCGCCGCCGGCGTCACCGTCGGTGCGGGCGGCTGCCACTTACGCGGCTGGGCTTCCTCGACCATTGGTGCGGACTCCGGTACCACGATGGCAGCCGGTCTTGCCGCCGGTGCGGGGGCGGGAGCCGGCGATTCCGCCACTGCTTCGGCCTGAACTTCCGCGCCATCCATCTGGCGCGGCCGGCGTTCGCGACCGTCGCGGGGTTCCCGATGATCGCGGCTGCGGTCACGGTCGCGGCCCCAGCGGTCGCGGCGGGGGCCACGTCCGCCGCTCCGTTCCTCTTGGAACCGCTCGCCGCCTTCGGTTTCACCGGTCGGCGCGGCCTCGCCGCCATCGCCTTCCGGCTCCCAAGGTTGCGGAGCTTCGCCGCGTTCTTCGCCCTCGGCCTCAAGGCCTGGTTGGGCGCCGAGGCCTGGAACCCCGCTGGACACCTCGGGACGCGGGCGTCTTTCTTCGTCACGGCCACGCCTGCCGCCGCGCCGGCCACGCCGCCGACGCCTGGCACCGTCTTCGCGTTCGCCGCGCTCCTCGCCTTCGCCGCGATCGGGCCGCTCGGCACCCGGCTCGGCGGCAACTTCGTTTTCTTTCTCTTCGGCCTGCTCCTCGGCTGCTGCTTCGGTCTCTTCCTCTTCCTCCTTGAAGGCCGAATCGATCTTGACCGGAGCCGCCTGGATACGCCGCACTGGCAGGCTGCGCTCGCCGGCGCGCTCGACGACCGCTTGCGATCCCTTCACCTCGTCGCTCGGCACGATGAACACCGAAATGCCGTAGGCTTGCTCGATCGACAAGAGATGATCGCGCTTCTCGTTGAGGATGTAGAAGGCGGTTTCGCGATTGGCCTTGACCGTCAGGTTCTCCGCTTTGCGGTTGATCAGATGCTCTTCGATCGCCCTCAGAACCGAAAGGCCGCAGGACGAAATCGAGCGCACGATGCCGCGGCCCTCGCAATGCGGGCAAGTGCGCGACGATCCTTCCAGCAAGCCCGGCCGCAGCCGCTGCCGCGACATCTCCAGGAGTCCGAAATGGCTGATATGGCCGACCTGGATGCGCGCCCGGTCGTCTTTCAGCGCCTCTTTCAGGCGGCGTTCGACGGCCCGGTTGTTGCGCTTCTCCTCCATGTCGATGAAGTCGATGACGATCAGGCCGGCGAGGTCGCGCAGGCGCAATTGCCGGGCGATTTCGTCTGAGGCCTCGAGGTTGGTCTTCAGCGCCGTGTCTTCGATATTGTGCTCGCGCGTCGCCTTGCCCGAGTTGATGTCGACCGACACCAGCGCTTCCGTCTGGTTGATCACCATGTAGCCGCCGGACGGCAGGGTCACGGTCGGCGAATACAGCGCGTCGAGCTGGGTTTCCACCTGGAAGCGCGAGAACAGGGGCCGCGTGTCCTTGTAGAGCTTCACGTTCTTGGCGTGCGACGGCATCAGCATCTTCATGAAGTCCTTGGCTTCACGGTATGCCGGCTCACCCTCGACAAACACTTCGTCGACGTCCTTGGTGTAGAGATCGCGGATGGCGCGCTTGATCAGGCTGCCTTCCTCGTAGACCAGCGCCGGCGCCGTCGACGACAGCGTCAGGTCGCGCACGATCTCCCACAGCCGGATCAGATAGTCGTAGTCGCGCTTGATCTCGGTCTTGGTGCGCTGGGCCCCGGCCGTACGCACGATCAGGCCCATGCCCTTGGGTACCTCGACGTCGCGCGCCACTTCCTTGAGGCGGCGGCGGTCTCCCGCATCGGTGATCTTGCGCGAAATGCCGCCGCCGCGGGCGGTGTTCGGCATAAGAACGCAATAGCGTCCGGCAAGCGACAGGAAAGTGGTGAGTGCCGCGCCCTTGTTGCCGCGCTCTTCCTTGACCACCTGCACCAGGATCACCTGGCGCCGCTTGATGACCTCCTGGATTTTGTAGGTGCGCCGCGGCTGGCGGCGCGGCCGCCGCGGCACTTCTTCCATGGCGTCTTCAGCGCCGACATGCTCGATTTTCTGGCTTTCCGGGTCTTCATCGACGACCTCGATGCCGCTGCCCATGTCGGCCGGGATGCCGTGTACCGGCGCCGGGACCGATTCGGGTTGAGCTTCAAAGCCGTCGGCCCCGGAGATTTCATCCTCCCGCGGCTCCACCGCACCGTCCTCGGAGAGCGCAGGCTCGGCGCTCTCCGCGGCGAGCGGCCGGGCCTCCGGCTCGTCGGCCGGCGGGTGATCGCCATTGCCGTTGTTGTCTTCGTCGTGCTGGTGGGCCTCGTCTTCTTCCTCCTGCTCGCGCAGCAGCGCCTGCCGGTCGGCCAGCGGGATCTGGTAATAATCCGGGTGGATTTCCGAGAAGGCGAGGAAGCCGTGGCGGTTGCCGCCGTATTCGATAAAGGCCGCCTGCAACGACGGCTCGACACGCGTCACCTTGGCGAGATAGATGTTGCCTTTTAGCTGGCGGCGCGAGGCGCTTTCAAAGTCGAATTCCTCGATGCGGTTGCCGCGCACCACGACCACGCGGGTTTCTTCCGCATGGGTGGCGTCGATGAGCATCTTGCTGCCCATGTTCCATATTCCTTTGCGCGGCGCTGCGGCACAACGGCTCCGCTCACCGCTCCGGATGCGAATCCAGCGGAGAGCCTGCGGGCGAGGCGGCGCGATAGGGGCATGGCCACTCGCGGTACGACGAACGGCGGCGTCATCCCGGCCGC
>JANMQB010000423.1:0-1696 GCA_031370155.1 Hyphomicrobiales bacterium
CCGTGAGCCAACGGCAGGCGGCGAGCGACTGTTCGACCGCCTCCGCCGCATCGATGGTGCGCGACTTGAGCGCGATGACGACCGCATTCGCCGCCGGCAGGCGTCCGCGCGGAATGCCGATCGTCTGCAGCGTGCGCATGCCGCGCCGGGTCAGCGTGTTGGCGAGATCGGTCGCCCCGGTAAAATCGTCGGCGATGCAGCCGAGCAGCATGGCTCAGACCGCGGCGATGCGCGCCACCGCATAGGGGCCGAGTTCGACGTTGCTTACCCGGTTCAGGGCCTTACCGCTCGTGCTCAGAAAATTTGCGTCCTTGGCGATCGCCTCGAAATTAGCCTCGCTCAGCATGTGGAGGCGTGCCGCGCCGGTCATTCCCTTGACCTTGACCTTCTGCTTTTCGCCGGTGAGATTGGCGAGCCAAAGCACCTGTCCGGATTTCGATTGGTGAGCGAGAGCCGCCACTATCGAAGACGCACCCGAATCCGCCTCGATGCGCCTCGCGCCGCTGGCGGCTGCGAGACCGGCGAGCACGTGATAGGCTGGATAAACCGCGGCGCCGCTGCCGTCGAACCACGGCTGCGGATAATCCGCCTTGCGATATATGACGCCCTGGGGACCGGTGACGGCGCCCAGCGCGATGCTGTCGATGGCGCCCTTCGCAGCCGCGGCCAGCAAACCAAGACTCCAGGCCGCCGCGAAGAGGCCGCGCTGGCGCGGGTCCATGTCGGAAAGGCAGACGCGCCCATTATGCGGATTGGCAGCAACCGCGGCACCATAGGGATTGTCCCGGCAAGGAATACTCGAGGGCCCGATGTGATAAGGCGATTTTCCGATGATGGCCCGCGTCGAGGTGAATATCCAGGGCAGGGCCTCGAGCGTCTCCATGACGGAAATATCATCCGCCGCGTGCACCATGGGGCAGACGCTGTGGGTGATGAAATCGAAGACACCCCGCGGCGGCCGTTTGCGGTTGAGTTCGGTGAAATAGGAGAGCATGCCGCCGCCGAGGCGAATACCGGGAAACGCCTGGCGCGCGGCGGCGGCCATCTCTTCGTAACTGGGGCCCCAAGGACGTGGTGTGTCCGGCTGGAATGATTTGAGATCGTGCATCTGCGTGATCACCACCGCATCCGGCTTGAGACCGCCCTCGCGGAGTGCCGTGGCGATACCCGCGACTTCCGTCTCGGCCGGCTCCTTCGCCGGCAGGACGATCTCCAGCGTCACCGGAATATTGGTGCGCTGTTTCAGTTCGCGGAAGGCTGCCGCCGCCTGCGCCTGTCCCGCCTCGCGGCCGTCGATCTGGCAGACGAGATGGCTGGGCCGCGCCGCCGCGATGAGATCGCTCCTGGCGAGGGCGGCTTGCGCTTCCGGCATCGGCACGCCGATCCCGATGGCCGGCAGGCGGCCCCTGGCGCCGCCGAGGGACACCTGAATGGTGCCGCTTGCTCGCTTCGACACGGCCTTGGCGGGCTTCCCCGAAACCGTCACCGTAATGGCTTGCGAGAACGCCTTGCCCTTGGCGAGCGTGTAGGGCCAGGGATCGAGCAGCGAACACACATAGGTCTTGTAGGAAGCATACATCCAGTTGCGATGGTCCTCCATCTCGAACTTGTTGCCTTCCATCAGCACGGTTGCCGCAACACCGGGCATGACCGTGTGCTTGAGCGAGCGGATCTCGAAGATCGGCTGGCCGGGGCT
>JANMQB010000425.1:0-3443 GCA_031370155.1 Hyphomicrobiales bacterium
GTTGTTGATCGCGATCGCAGGCAACCAGCCCATGCCGCATCAATTCCGTTCCGTATCCCCGCCCCTGAAACACCGGATCGACCCCAATCAGGGGAATGTACCAGTGGGGTTCATGGGGATGAAAACCGGCCATCTGTTCAAACAGGAACAGCAGCTCGCCAAGCTTCGGCTCGGACATATTTTGCGCAAAGAGTTCACCCATCGGCCCATCGTCCGGGTGAACCCCCGGCGGCAACCACTGTGCGACGCCGGAAAAATCGCCAATGACATAGGCCGAGCCGTGGTCGAAGGACTTGCCGCCAAAGAGAGTCACCAGTGGCATGAATGTATTTATGTACTGAAGCGGGTCAGGCCAAGCCCAGCGCGCCACCGGATCGGCGCTGAACGCCATTGTCATGGCAGCTTCAAACCGATCCTTGTCCGATCTGGTGGCCGGGCGAATATCTAGCGCGTAGTCCATGGCGTCTCGCGGTTATGTGGGAGCCGTCGGCAATCGGGTGCATGGCGGATGTCGAGCGGCATGTGATCAATGAATCTGCCGATATTTTTTGCGTCCCCCGATCTGGTGGACCGCCGCCACGTGTTTGAGCAACATTTTCAGACGGCTGGCGCAATTGGCGATGGCGCCGCGCTTGACTGCCTTGGTCGGGGCGGTCGGATATTGAAAAGTCCTATTCCGCGAGACGCCAAGCCCAAATGGCACCAGAGTGGAATATTCATCGAGGATATCGAAGCGCATGGTGTTTCTCCTTGTCGCGGAACCCTGTGGGCTGTTCCTTGCGGATCAATCTACCGATGC
Source organism: Hyphomicrobiales bacterium (assembly GCA_031370155.1). Taxonomy (GTDB): domain Bacteria; phylum Pseudomonadota; class Alphaproteobacteria; order Rhizobiales; family Aestuariivirgaceae; genus Aestuariivirga. The sequence goes on from JANMQB010000425.1 coordinate 800, forward strand.
GCCGTCAGGCGACCGCCGATCGGGGCGTCAAGCGCTCGTCAATGGGGCGTCAATTCTGCTATGGTGAAGTCAATTCACCCGGGCAAAGGGATCAAGTACGCCGATGTCGGAGCAGATTTTATGACGGGTTACCGGTTTCATCTCTTTGGCACGCCCAATTTTGAGACTTCGGCAGGCGATTCGGTTGTCATCCGTTCGCGCAAGGGTGTTGGACTGCTGGCCTGCCTTGCCTTGGCCGAAGGCAAGCCGGTCGGCCGCGATCAGCTTTGCGCGTTGCTGTGGTCGGATCGGCAGACGGCCCAGGCCCGGGCGAGTCTGCGTCAGCTGCTCGTCGATTTGCGCCACGATTTCGGCCATGCCAGCGATGTCTTCGATACCGCAACCGATGGCGCCATCTCATGCAATGGAACGGCCATCGTGTCCGATGTTGCCGAGTTTCACCGGCTCCGCCGGGCCGACGACCGGCAGACTCAGGAGCGGGCATTCGCCTTGCGGCGCGGCCAGTTCATGGAAGGTCCAGCGCCGGAGGATACCGCTTTCGCCGATTGGCTCGAAGACAACCGCCGCTCACTGGACAATCTGTGGTGCGAGGCGGCAGCGAGGCTGCTTCGGGTTCTCGATCGCCAAGGCGATCATCGGCGAAGCCAGGACGTTGCCAGCCGATTGTTGTCCGTCGATCCGCTTTGCGAACTGGCCCACCAGTCGGTGATCCGGGCGCATCTCGCCATGAACAATCGCAGTTTCGCACTCAGGCACTATCAGGAGTTCCAGGAAAAGCTCGATCATGAACTGGGCCTGGAACCAGACGCATTGACCCGGCAAATTGTACAAGATGCGTCAGCGCCGCAGACCGTGCCAACCGCATCTGCCGAAGCATCGGCTCCTGTCATCGTGGCACGCAGGCCGAAGGCCTCGATCGCCGTCCTGCCTTTCGAACTGCCCGGTCGAAATCCGGACGACTTGCACTTCGCCGAGGGACTCACGGAAGATTTGAATACGGGGCTTTCCCGTTTTGCCGACCTGGCGGTCATCGCCCAGGCTTCGGTCAGGGAACATGCCCAGTCTGGCAACGGCAGGCCGCGCCAACTAGATGCCGATTATCTGGTGCGCGGCAGCGTGCGGCGGGCGGAGCATCGCATCCGCGTCACTGCGAGCCTCGTTCATGCCGCCGATGGCACAATGCTCTGGTCCGAACACTTTGACCGCGATTTCGGCGATATCTTCGCGCTTCAGGACGACATCGTGCATCGCATAGTCGCCGTGCTGGCGGCCCGCGTCCAAGCGTTCGAGATGGCAAAGACACTGCAAAAACCGGCCATCGATTATGAGGCCTACGACCTGTTCCTGAAAGCCAGATTCCTTCAGCAGGGAAGCAGCAGGGAGGGTATTCTGGCGGCCCGAGCCCTGCTTCGCGAGGCCATCACGCGCGAGTCGGGCTTCGCCTCTGCCTATGCCGAACTATCGCTCGGATACCTTGCCGAACACCAAAGTGATTGGAGTACCGATCCTGGCGGCGCTGGGCGGGAGGCGCTAGCCATGGCCGGGCAGGCGGTCGCCATCGATCCTACCAACAGCAACTCCCACCGGGCACTTGCAGCCGCGCAATTCTACTGCAACAGCAATTTCGATGCCGCCAGGGCCCATGCCGACATGGCGTTGGTGCAAAATCCGAATGATCAATACAGCTTGTGCTTGCTAGGCTTCGCCTTGACCTGCAATGGTCATGTCGCGGAGGGCCAAAGCTACTCCGCTGAATCTTTCAAACTTAACCCTCTCGTTCCGGAGACCTGTCTTTACGCGCTCGCTCTTGGCGCATATCTGGAAGGCAATTTTGCCGACGCGGTCAACGGCTTCGCCCGGATTTTCGGGGCATATGATGAAATTCTCGCCTATCTGGCGGCAGCGCTCTGGAACCTCGGCCAGCGTGATACCGCGCACGCTGCCATGCAGCGATTCATGACGCTCAAACGCCAGAAAATGGCCGATTATCCCGGCAACGACATCGAGCAATGGCGGTCTTATCTTCTCCGCCGGATGCCGATTGCCAATCCCGCTAGCCTGGAAAAACTGTTCGAAGGATTCCGCAATGCCGGGCTGCCGGTGTGAAAAAGCGCCGGACGGTTTGAATTGGGATGCGGTTCCCACACCGAGCTGTGCGCCAAGCCTTTAATAGTACTCTTCAAATAGAACACGCCGGATCGGGCTTTGTAGCGTACGCAAATGGCCCAAAGCGGAAATTCAAAATGATCCGCCACCGAATCTCAGCCCACCCGCTCGAACTCCAGCAGCGTGAAGAAGCCGAATGGCCGCACCGGGCGCTGGTCGATGAGCTTGAGACGGGGATCGCCGAGCAGCGTCTCGACCGGGAATTCCGGCCGCCAGCCGAGCACGTCGGCAAAGCCCGCCAGCCGCTTTTCGACGGCGCCGCGCAGACCCTTCTCGACGCTGAAGTGATTGACGATCAGCACGGTTCCGCCGGGCTTGGTCACCCGCGCCAGCTCCTGCATGACCCTGACCGGCTCGGGCACCACCGTCATCACAAACATGGCGACCGCGACATCGAAGCTCGCATCCGCGAAGGCGAGCTTCGTTGCATCCATTTCAATGAGCGCCTCGACATGGCGGGCCCGCGCCTTGGCGACGC
>JANMQB010000492.1:0-8025 GCA_031370155.1 Hyphomicrobiales bacterium
CCCCAGGACTGGCGGAAGAAGCCGGAAGTCTTGGCGGCATCGGACTCGGGCGCGGGCGTGTCGACATAGACGTGCTGGGTCATGTCGGACGTGCTCATCATGTGCAAGGCGCAGACGGTGAAGCCCGAGTGGCCGCCGCCCAGCCCCCCCGCCATCTTGTTGGTCTTGGGGAATTCGAAATAGCGGTGAATCTCCCGCATCATGTCGGTGAGGAATTTGTCGGCCGGATAGCCGCGATGCATGCTGCGGCAGACCTCGGCCGAGGTGAAGGCGCCGATGTCGCAGCCCTTGTCGTCGAGCTTGCGGTAGTTCTTCTCGAGCCAGGCATCGAATTCGAAGCGCAGCAGCCGTGCCTCCACCTCGTCAGCCGTCGCATCGGTGATCGGCCCCACGCCGAAGAAGGGGTTCGTCGTCCGCTTTGGCGGGCCCGCTTGGGTTGCCTCGATGGCTGCCAGCCGCTGCCGCTTCAAATCGCCGATCGCCGTCATGCGCGGATTCCCCCAAGTCTTTGTTGCCGCCCGGATATATTGGCGATCCCAGGAAATCAGACTCGCGGATGCGGCACAAAGTTCTGCATTCGCGTCCTGATGGGCTGGAATCCTTTGACACGAGCCTTTTCTCAGGAAACAAGTGAGCCTTATTTCAAACGGAGACTACCAGCATGCCCGCCCTCGAACGGCCCAGCCTGGTCGACTATCGCCACAATGGCAAGAAGGTGAAGCCCACCTTTTCTGACGCCGAGATGCAGCGCCGCCAGGACAATATCCGCGGCTGGATGGCCAAGAGCAATGTCGATGCGTGCCTGTTCACTTCCTATCACAACATCTGCTACCTCTCCGACTTCCTCTATTGCTATTTCGGCCGCAAATACGGGCTGGTGATTACCCAAAAGGGTGCCACCTCGGTGACGGCGGCAATCGACGGCGGCCAGCCGGCCAGGCGGACCTTCGGCGATAATGTCACTTACACCGACTGGTCGAAGGACAATTATTTTCACGCGGTCAAAGGTCTCACCAAGGGCGCCAAGCGCCTCGGCATCGAGTTCGATCACGTCAATTTGGACTTCAGGAAGCAGTTGCAGGACGCCATGCCGGGCGTGGAGTTCGTGGATGTGGCAGCACCCTCCATGCGCATGCGCATGGTGAAATCGGCCGAGGAAATCAGGCACATCACCAAGATGTCGAAGATCGCCGACATTGGCGGCACGGCGGTGCTCGAAGCCGTGGCGGTCGGCGTTCCCGAGCACGAGGTTGCGCTGCATTCGACCCAGGCCATGGTGCGCGAGATCGCCAAGGTCTGGCCCCACGCCGAGCTCATGGACACCTGGACCTGGTTTCAGTCGGGGATCAATACCGACGGCGCCCACAACCCGGTGACCAGCCGCAAGATCAGAAAGGGCGATATCCTCAGCCTTAACTGCTTCCCGATGGTTGCCGGCTACTACGTGGCGCTCGAGCGTACTCTATTCGCCGAGACCGCCTCGAAAGAGCATGTTCGCCTCTGGGAGATCAATTGCCATATTCATGACGAGGGCAAGAAGCTGATGGTGCCGGGCACCAAATGTTCCGACATCGCCAAGGCGCTGAACCATATCTACGCCAGCCACGATCTCCTCAAGTATCGCACTTTCGGCTACGGTCATTCATTCGGCGTGCTCTGCCATTATTACGGCCGCGAGGCCGGCCTTGAACTGCGCGAGGACTGCGACACCGTATTGGAGCCCGGAATGGTCGTCTCCATGGAACCGATGATCATGATTCCCGAGGGCCAGAAGGGCGCCGGCGGCTACCGCGAGCACGACATCCTGGTGATTACCGGAAATGGCAACCGGAACATTACCGGCTTCCCCTACGGGCCGGAGCATCTGATCGTCAGAGCCGGCGGCCCCCCACAGAAGGCGAAGAGAAGGCGCTGAGGAGAGCGCTTCCCTCTTGGTTCCGGTCTGCATATGATGACCGCCAATACCGCAGTCAGGCGAGGTAGCAAGGGGAATGGCAAAGGAAAGGCCGGCCGGCGAGGCGATGGTCCGCTTCGTCAATGTGCAGAAGAGCTATGATGGCGAAACTCTCGTCGTCAAGAATCTGAACCTGGACATTGCCAAGGGCGAGTTCCTGACCATGCTGGGGCCTTCCGGTTCCGGCAAAACCACCACCCTGATGATGCTGGCGGGCTTCGAGCCGGCAACCCATGGCGAGATATTTCTCAAGAGCCAGCCGATCAACAACGTGCCGCCGCACAAGCGCGGCATTGGCATGGTGTTCCAGAACTATGCGCTCTTCCCGCACATGACGGTCAATGAGAATCTCGCCTTCCCGCTTCAGGTCCGCAATATTGGCAAGGCCGAACTCGAGGAGCGGGTGAAGAAGGTGCTCAAGATGGTGGAGCTCCCTAATATGGGCAGCCGCCGTCCCGGCCAGCTTTCCGGCGGCCAGCAGCAGCGCATCGCCGTTGCGCGCGCCCTGGTGTTCGAGCCCGATCTCGTCCTCATGGACGAGCCGCTAGGCGCCCTCGACAAGCAGTTGCGCGAGCAGATGCAATACGAGATCAAGCATATCCATGACCGGCTCGGCGTTACCGTCGTCTATGTGACGCACGACCAGTCGGAAGCGCTCACCATGTCGAACCGCATCGCCGTATTCAACGACGGCGTGGTGCAGCAGCTCTCATCGCCGGACGAGCTCTACGAGCGGCCGCAGAATTCCTTCGTCGCCCAGTTCATCGGCGAGAACAACAAGCTGAAGGGCACCGTCACCGAGATCGGCAAGGACAGGATTGCCACTGTAAGGCTCGATTCGGGCGATGTGGTGAAGGCGCTGGCCGTCAATGCCGGTGGCAAGGGCGACCGCACGCTCTTGTCGCTGCGTCCCGAGCGTATTGATATCAACCCCTCGGCCAAGACCGCCGATGTCATTCTGAAGGGCCGGATCGCCGAACTGATCTATCTTGGCGACCACATCCGGGCCCGCCTTGAGGTGGCCGGTCACAATAATTTCATCGTAAAAGTGTCGAACAAGTCCGGCAGCGACGCTATTGCCGAAGGAAAAGACGTTAAAGTGGGTTGGCTGGCCAAGGACTGCCGTGCTTTGGACTACATCGAACTGCAACACTGAAACGCGGAGGAGGCATCATGCGGCGTGGGAGATCGAGCAACTTGCCCATTGCCGCACTGCTACTCGGACTTGTTGCAAGCCTGTGGCCGCAGCCGCAAACCCGCAGCCAGGAGACCGAGGTCGATCTGGCGCTGGTTCTGGCGATCGACTGCTCCTTCAGTGTCGATGCCAACGAATTCCGCCTGCAGATGGAGGGCCTTGGCCGCGCCTTCATGCGCGACGACGTCAAGGCCGCGATCCGCAAGGGCGACAGGCAGCGCATCGCCGTTGCCGCCATGCAATGGTCGGACGAGACCAACCAGATGGTGGTGTTGCCGTGGACCATCATAGCCGGCGATGCCGATGCCGATGAGGTCGGCGCCGTTCTGGCGCGTATGCCGCGGCGGCTGGCGGAGGGCGGAACCTCGATCTCGACGGCCCTCACCTATGGCGCGGCGCTGTTCGCGGCAGCACCTCCGGCCGTCCGCCGTGTCATCGATGTTTCCTCCGACGGTCGCAACAATATCGGGCCGCCCGTCAATGCCGCTCGCGACCGCATCGTGGCGCAAGGCATAACCATCAACGCCCTGGTCATCCTCAATGAGTGGCCGACGCTCGACATTTATTTCGAGAAACAGGTGGTGGGCGGGCAGGCGCATTTCGTCATTCCGGCGAATGATTATGATGCTTATGCCGAGGCGATCTACCGCAAGTTGCTGCGGGAAATCACCGGTCCCGGCATTTCCTAGCGGCACCTCTTGCGACCGGCATTTGACGGAACCGGCGCGATTGGGCATCGTGCCGGTTTAGCCAGCAGCCAAGACGCCGAGAGCCGCTTGAATGGGCCTTGCCCACTCCATCCGTACACTGATTGTTGAAATCGACGGCTACCTCGCGCCGTTGGGCGGGCCTGGCATTGCGGAAGTGCGCGCTGGGCTTGCCCGCTGGGGACAGGGACCGGTGAAGCCGTTGGTGGCCCAGCCGGAACCGGCCTGCGGCTTTCTCGCCACGGCGGTAGCCGCGATCGAGGCGCGCCCGGCGCTGCAACATGCGATCGCCCAGTCACTGCCCTATTTGCGCTGGATCGCCTACGACCTCTATCCGCGCCGGGAGATCGGGCCGCGCTTTCCGCAAGCCCATGCCTTCTGCAGACTCATCGGGGACACGGGCTTCGTAGCCGCCGGCGACTATGAGCTTGGGCTGTTTCTCATGGCCCCCCACACGCTTTACCGCGACCACCACCACCCTGCACCCGAACTCTATGCGCCACTGACCGGCCCGCATCGCTGGCGCTTCGGGGCCGGAGCGTCATGGATGGAGAAGCGGGCGCACGAGATCGTCTGGAACGAACCCTGGCAGGTTCATGCGACCGCCGTGGGCCCCACCCCTTTCCTTTGCGTCTTCGGCTGGACCCGCGACGTTAACCTCCCGGCCAAGGTCGTGCCCGCTGCCGATTGGAATGTGATAGAGGCGAGCCTGTGAGCGACGACAATTTCAACGATGCCGGCTGGCTGATCGGCGCCATCGCCCAAGGACTTGAAATACGCGGCGGTGAGGGCACGGCACGTGTTCTCGAACGTCTGACGCACCAAGACCTGAGTCTGGCACAGTTCCGCGAGCCAGTACCGCGCCGCCAGCCGGTCTGCGGCCAGCTCGCTCAATGCATCGCCGAGACGATGCTGGTCGATGCCAAACTCGCGGCGGCGCTTGCCGCCGTCGAGGACCGGCTGAACTGGCGCCAGTCCGCCAATTACAGCGATGCCATACTGGGCGAGGGCTTCATGGCCAATTACGGCTGGTGCGAGATTGTCGGCTCCGCCGGTTTTTTCCCCGGTGACGATTTCAGGCTTGGACTGCTGCTGCTGGGCCCCCATCGCCACTACAAGGATCACTATCACCCGGCGCCGGAACTCTATTGGCCGTTGACCGGGCCTTCCGACTGGAAGCGCGGCGCCGGTGGATTCGAGACCAGGGCGGCGGGCGAGACCATTTGGCACAAGCCGTTTGTCATGCACGCGACCCGGACCCTCGACGCACCACTCCTGGCGGTCTGGTGCTGGACCGAAGATACGGACACGCCCGCCAAGCTCGCCGGTTAGTATTCCCGTCGGCCGGGTGGAGTTCCGCGGGCCGCGCCGGCACGCAGGCAAGACTGGTGGAAGAATGAACGTGTTGCGCATCGCCATGCTCATATGCCTGTTCGCCTATGGCGGCGCCGTGGTGGCGATGTATTTTATGCAGCGCACCCTGCTTTATCATCCGGAAAACAAGGGTCTGACGCCAGAGACCGTCGGACTTGTTGGAGTGCAAGTCGTCAATCTCGATACGAGCGATGGCGAGCGCATCGTCGCCTGGTATGCTGCACCCAAACCGGGCCGACCGGTAATCATCTATTTCCACGGAAATGCCGGTGAGATTGGAGATAGGAGCAGGCGATTCGAATATTTCGCCGGGCGCGGTTTCGGTGTCCTATTTGTATCCTATCGTGGATTCGGTGGCAGCACCGGCGAAATTACCGAAGCCGGCCTCATAACGGATGCGGTCACTTCTTACGATTGGCTGGTTGAGCGGGGCGTGGCGCCAAGGCAAATCGCCCTCCTGGGCGAGTCGCTGGGCACCGGCGTTGCCGTTCAACTTGCCGCGCGGAAACCAGTCGGCGCCATTGCGTTGGAGGCACCCTATACATCGACCGCCGATATCGCCGCGGCGATTTACTGGTGGCTGCCGGTCCGCCTATTGATGAAGGATCAATTCCGCTCGATGGATCACATTGGCGCGGTTAAAGCGCCGCTGCTGGTCACCCATGGCGATGCCGATACGCTGATCCCGGTCGGGCATGGCAAGGCACTCTTTGCCGTAGCCAATGAGCCGAAGGAATTGGTTGTCGTTCCCCAAGCCGGTCATGACGTCGTTTTCGATGAATCGACGTGGGCACGCGAATTTGAATTCTTCGGCAGGCATGCGGTGCCGAAGTCTACCGTTCAATAACCCGGCGGCGGCACGAATTCGGCATAATGGCGCTCGATCAGTTCGGCGAAACGGATCGAGCGGTAATCGCCATATTGACGGGTAACTATCTGCACGCCCGATGGCAGGCCCTGCGGCGTAAGCCCGATGGGAGCAACCGTTGAGGGCAGAAAGAAGCAGCCCGAGTATCCGGCCCAGAACAACTGATCCGTTGTCGGAACTTTCCGGCCGTTGACCTCGATGGTCCGTTCGTGCCGCTCGCCCACATGATCGTGCGGGAAGGCGGCCGATGCCGCGGCCGGGCACAGCAACACGTCCCACTCCTCGAAAAATTCCTCCCACAGAAGGCGCATCTGGTGGCGGCGCTCGTTCACCATCAGCCACGAGCGGTGCGGCATCACATAGGCCCGCAGCATCTTGGTATAATAGCTGTCGTCGCCGGGTGCGAAACCCTCGACCATGGCGGCATTGGCGGTGAATTCCTCATCCGTCTGCCACCGGCTCGTCGCCGAACGCAACAGCGCGACATAAACGTCCATCGCCTCGCGCGTCGAAAACTGCGGCCGCGCCGTCATCGAAAACTTTTTCACCCGCTTGCCGAGGAACTGCGCCAGGCGTGCCAGCAGGTCTTGCACCGGTTGATCGACATCGCTGACTGGATCGGTCAGCATGACGGCGACGCGAAAGTCCCTGAAGGTTTTCTGCCGCGCCGGCGGCAGTTGAAATCGCAAGCCCCGCGCATCGGCGCCGTCGCTGCCTACCAGCAGCCTCATCATGGCCGCGAGGTCGCGCGCCGAACGCGCCAGCGGCCCTGCGACGGTAATGTCCGATGGCTGCACGATGCCCGGCAGGAAATGGCCGCGATGGGGTACCACGCCATACGTCGGCTTATGGCCGTAAACGCCGCAATAATGCGCCGGGTTGCGGATCGAAGCGCCGATGTCGGAACCGATCTCGAGCGCGCTCATTCCACTCGCCAGTGCCGCCGCCGAGCCGCCCGAAGAACCGCCCGGTGAGCGCTTCACATCCCAAGGATTGTTGGTTGTGCCGTAAATATCGTTGAAGCTCTGCCAGTCGGCGAGCATCAGCGGCACATTGGTCTTGCCGTAGATGACCGCGCCGGCGCCGGTGAGACGTTTGAGGGCCACGGCATCGGTCTTGGCGATATTTTCCTTGAAGCGGGGCACTCCCCAGGTCGAGGGTGTGCCTGTCCAATCGAAGGACTCCTTCGCCGTCATCGGCACGCCGTCGAAGGGACCGATCGGCTTTCCGGTCTTGTGACGGCGATCGGCCGCGCCGGCGGCCCGGCGTGCACGATCGATGTCTGTGACGACGATCGCATTGAGCCTGTCGTTGTGCTTGGCGAATTGGTCAAGGCAGAGATCGAGCAGACCCCGGGCGGAAATCTTGCCGGCCCGCAGTAGCCGTGCGAGCTCCGTCGCGGAGCGGAACACGAGAGGCAATGGGGCCATGGAATTCTCCTTTAGCCGCGAGATTAGCCGCAGCATGCGGCGCAGGGAAGCGGCTCGATGCGGGAGACTGGCGTCGCCGCCGCGGGCAAACTCATCTCCGCGCAGTTTGAGCGGTTGGTGCTCTGCACCTATCCGGTGCTTGTGATGCTGCTGGGCGCGGCCGGCGGCCGCCTGAGCTGCCGGGGCCTCACCGCCGCGGGTGTCACCCATCTCGGCCCCATTTGCCGTCTTGCCAAAGACATCATTGCCACCATTGGAGCTTCGTTCTGCTGGCTGCGGCGACTGGAATCTTTGCAACCGTCCTGTCGTCATTTCTAGTCAATGCCGGGTTGGCCCGCATCGGTCCGCAATCGACCGCGATGATGTCGACCTTGTCGCCATTGCTCACAATTTATTTCGCCGTGTTGCTGCTCGGCGAGCCTTTCACTTTGTTTGACGGCATCGGCACGGCTCTCGTGCTGGGCGGCATCGGCTTCTATACCTGGCACGAGTTGCGC
>JANMQB010000512.1:0-3100 GCA_031370155.1 Hyphomicrobiales bacterium
GACAATTACCGACCGGTATCACCCTACCGCCAGCGTTAAATCAATCAATGTCTTCAATGTCTTCAATGTCCTCGGTGCCACCCTTGATCTTGTGCGCGAGCGAGGCCTGGATGAAATCATCGAGATCGCCGTCGAGCACGGCGGACGGGTTGGTGCTGGTGTGGCCGGTGCGCAGGTCCTTCACCAACTGATAGGGCTGCAGCACGTAGGACCTGATCTGGTGGCCCCAGCCGATATCGGTCTTCTTGGCATTGGCGGCGTCGATCTTTTCCTGTTGCTTCTGCAGCTCCAGCTCATAGAGGCGGGCTTTGAGCATTTTCCAGGCGGTGGCCCGGTTCTTGTGCTGCGAGCGCTCGGCCTGGCAGGCGACGACGATGCCGGTCGGAAGGTGAGTGATGCGCACCGCCGAGTCGGTGGTGTTGACATGCTGGCCGCCGGCACCGGAGGCGCGATAAGTGTCGATCTTGCAATCGCTTTCATTTATCTGGATGTCGATCGTGTCGTCGACCACCGGGTAGGCCCACGCCGAGGCAAACGAGGTGTGGCGCCGGGCGTTCGAATCATAGGGCGAGATGCGCACCAGGCGGTGCACGCCGGATTCGGTCTTGAGCTTGCCGTAGGCGTTGCGGCCCTTGATCTGCAAGGTGCAGGACTTGATGCCGGCCTCTTCACCCGGATGCTCGTCGAGGATGTCGACCTTATAGCCACTGCGATGGGCCCAGCGCATATACATGCGCATGAGCATGGCGGCCCAATCCTGGCTCTCGGTGCCGCCGGCGCCGGCATTGATTTGCATATAGCTGTCGTTGGCATCGGCCTCGCCGGACAAAAGCGTTTCCAGCTCGTGGCCGGCGACTTCGTCCTTGAGCTTGGTCAGGGCCTTCTCGGCCTCGGCAACGATCGATCGATCGCCTTCCAGTTCGCCCAGTTCGATGAGACCGGTGTTGTCGGCGATCACCCGCTCAAGACCGAGAACCGTATTGATGCGGCCCTCCAGATCCTGACGCCTGCGCATGACGTCCTGGGCTTTCTGCGGATCGTTCCACAGCGACGGATCCTCGGCCCTGGCATTCAGTTCGGCCAGACTCTTCTGGGCGGAATCCCAGTCAAAGATGCCTCCTCAGCAGTGCGATCGACTGCTGCATTTCATCGACGATATTGGCGATTTCGGCGCGCATGGTTCCAAATGGTCCGGTTGGCTGCGTGGCGGCTCAATAGAGGCCGCCGGTGCCAGTCGTCAACCCGCCTTCGCCGGCCGGCTGGCCCTGCGGCGGTTCGGGCTCGAGAACCAGGCCTTCCCCCGTGGCAAGGGCCGCGGCGATGTCCTCGCCGATGACGGTGGTGGCGGAGGGCGGTTCGTCGCCCGGCTTGAAGGCTTCGAGGATGACGCCCTCTTCGCCGAATATGCCGCGCTGGCCGGTCTTGGCGTCGATCGGCATCAGCTCGATGCCGCGCGGCACGCGGAACGGCGTCGCCGGTTTGCCGCGCAGTGCAAGGCGCATGAAATCGGCGACGATGGGGGCGGCCAACTCGCCGCCGGTGCGCCCTCTGCCCATCGGAGTAGGAGTGTCGAAGCCGACATAGACGCCGACCGTGAGATCGGGCGTAAAGCCGATGAACCAGGCATCCTTCTCGTCATTGGAGGTGCCGGTCTTGCCGGCCACCGGCTTGCCGACGATCTTGAGCTTCCGGCCGGTGCCGCGTTCAACGACGCCTTCCAGCATCGAGGTGATCTGGTAGGCGGTGTAAGGATTCATCACCTGCTCGCGCACGTCGAGAAGTTCGGGCTCCGCATCGGCGGCGGCGAAGGTATCGGCCTTGCAGGCGCTGCAGTCGCGCTTGTCGTGCCGGAAAATGGTGCGGCCATAGCGGTCCTGCACGCGGTCGATCAGCGTGGCCTCGACCCTTTTGCCGCCATTGGCGATGATGCTGTAGGCGGTGGTCATGCGCAATAGCGTGGTCTCGCCGGCCCCCAGCGCCATGGCGAGATAACGGGGCATGCGGTCGTAGATGCCGAGACGTTCCGCAAGATCGGCGATCCTGGTCATGCCGAGATCGGCGGCGAGCCTGACGGTCATGACGTTGCGCGACAACTCGATGCCGCGCCGCAGAGTGGATGGACCGTAGTATTCGTTCTTATAGTTCTTCGGTTTCCACACGCTGCCGTCCGGCTGATTGAACTCGACCGGCGCGTCGAGAATGACGGAGGCCGGAGTGTAGCCGTTATCGAGGGCGGCCGCGTAAACGATGGGCTTGAACGAGGAGCCGGGCTGGCGCATCGCCTGAACCGCGCGGTTGAACTGGCTCTTGCCATAGGAGAAGCCGCCGACCAGCGAGAGCACGCGGCCGGTATGCGGGTCCATGGCGACGAGCGCCCCTTCCACTTCCGGCATCTGCACGAGATGCCAAAGTGCCGCGTCCTTGCTGGGCGCCACATAGATCACGTCGCCGGGCGCCAGAACCTCGGCGACCGCCTTGATCTCGGGCCCAAGCTTGCTGCCGTCGACATAGGTTCTCGCCCATTTGACGAGGGCCAGCGGCACGGTTGCGGTTTCGCGCTCGGCGGCCACTTCGCGCGTGGGCAACGTTTTCGGCTGCATGCCGATCTTTGCCTGCTGCTCGTCCACTTCGAGAACGACGGCAAGCCGCCAGGGCGCAACATCGGACGGCACCGCGATCTTGGCGATCGCCGCGCCCCATTCGCCTTGCAGGTCGATCTTGCGCAATGGGCCGCGATAGCCGCGCTTGCGGTCGAAGGCAATGAGACCGCGGGCCAGCGCCTGGCGGGCGACAATCTGCAGCTTGGGATCCAGCGTCGTGCGTACCGACAGGCCGCCGGTCTCGAGCTTGTCCTTGCCATAGAGGGCGATCAGTTCGCGGCGCACTTCCTCGGCGAAGGATTCGGCAGCGAAAAGCTGGGCGCCGAAGGGGCGCGGGTCCACTCCCAGGGGCTTCGCCTCAGCCGCCTTCATCTCGGCTTCGGTGATGTAGCCGTTCTCGAACATCTGGCCGAGCACCCAGTTGCGCCGCTCGATGGCACGCTCGGTCTGCTTGAAGGGATGGTAGTTGTTCGGGCCCTTCGGCAGGGCGGCCAGGTAGG
>JANMQB010000426.1:0-3039 GCA_031370155.1 Hyphomicrobiales bacterium
GCCATTTCCGGGGAACAGCAATCAATGTCCGATCTATCTATCTTCTTGGGCCAGAGCGAGAAGCGCGAGGAGCTTTTCCTCGGCATGGCGAACCGCCACGTCCTAGTCACCGGCGCCACCGGCACCGGCAAGACCGTGACCCTGCAGATCATGGCCGAGGGCTTCAGCAATGCCGGCGTTCCGGTTTTCGCCGCCGACGTGAAGGGCGATCTCTCCGGCATCTCGCAAAAGGGCGAGCCCAAGGATTTCCTGATCGAGCGCGCCAAGAAGATCGGCTTCGACGATTACGGCTTCGCGGCCGTGCCGACGATCTTTTGGGACCTGTTCGGCGAGCAGGGCCATCCGATCCGCACTACCGTGACCGAGATGGGGCCTCTGCTGCTCTCCCGCCTCATGGGCCTCACCGACGCCCAGGAGGGCGCCCTCAACATCGCCTTCAAGATCGCCGATGAAGAGGGCCTCGCCCTGCTCGATCTCAAGGACTTGCGCGCACTCCTCAAGGACCTCGCCGATCGCGGCAGGGAGATCACCACCGATTACGGCAATGTCAACGACCAGACCATCGGCGCCATCCAGCGCCGCCTGGTGGTGATCGAGGAGCAGGGCGGCGACAACTTCTTTGGCGAACCGGCCCTCGACATCAAGGACCTGATGCGAACCACCCGCGATGGCAGGGGCTACATGAACGTGCTCGCCGCCGACCGGCTCATCAGTTCGCCGCAGCTCTACGCCACTTTCCTGCTTTGGCTGCTGTCGGAACTCTTCGAGGATCTCCCCGAGGTGGGCGATCCGGAAAAGCCCAAGCTCGTGTTCTTCTTCGACGAAGCCCATCTGCTCTTCGCCGAAGCGCCGCCGGGTCTCTTGCGGAAAATCGAGCAGACCGTGAAGCTCATCCGCTCCAAGGGCGTGGGCGTTTATTTCGTGACGCAAAATCCGCTCGACATTCCCGAAAGCGTTCTCGCCCAGATGGGCAACCGCGTCCAGCATGCGCTCCGCGCCTATACGCCGCGCGAGCAGAAGGCGGTGGCGACCGCCGCCTCCACCTTCCGCCCCAACCCGAAATTCAACACGGAAACGGCGATCACCGAACTCGGCACCGGCGAGGCCCTCGTCTCGGTCCTCGATTTGAAGGGCGTGCCGACCATGGTCGAGCGCACCCTGATCCGCCCGCCCTCGAGCCGCTTGGGGCCGATCACGCCGGACGAGCGCCAATCAATCGTCAGGAATTCGCCCGTGTACGGACTATATGACAAGACCGAGGACCGCGAGTCGGCCTATGAAAAGCTGGCGGCCAAGGCCAGCGCCCGCATCGAAGCCAGCGCCCCGAAGGAAAAAACCTCTTCCGGCTACCAGCGCGAAACCGCCACCCAACGTTTCGTCAAGAACCTCGCCTCCAGCGTCGGCCGCTCCGTCGGCAACGCGCTCATCCGCGGTATATTGGGCGGGCTGACAAGGCGGTGAATTTTCCTCCCCCTGAGGTGCCCGGCGCTGCCCTCATTTCCCCTTCTCCCCGCCGCTTGCGGCGGGGAGAAGGTGGCGCGAAGCGCCGGTTGAGGGGTGGTCTGTCCGCGAGTCCAATTGCACGCCACCACAAGCGGCGCCACACCCCTCAACCGCCCTCTCGCCTTGGCGAAGCTGAAGCTTCGCTTCGGCGTAGCCAGGTCGGACACCTTCTCCCCGCACTGCGTGCAGGGAGAATGAGAATGTCTGAGATGTCGGCGCCTTGCCTCAACCACCCCACCCTGTCATCGCCGGGCTTGTCCCGGCGACCCATCGATCCGCGCGTTCGAACCGCGAGCCTTGTTGAACCATAGGTCCACTCAATAAATGCGGGGATGATGCACCGCGTTCCCCTCAAATAATCTCGTTCGCGTCGAACAGCGGCGCCTGGGCGAGGCCGCCGCCGATGTGCGCCGCGCGGGCCCGCGAACTTTCCGGGTTCCTCATGCGCGCCACGTGATAGAGCGGATCGCCGCGATTGACGATCGGCAGGTTGGTGCGGCCGATGACGATGCCGTCGTCTTCGGCGGCGATCTTCACCGAGCGCTCGCCCAGCGGATCGGAGATTTCGCCGACCGTCTCAGCCTTCGCCACGCGGTCGCCGATCGAGCGGCGGGCCCGCAATATGCCGCCCTCCGGCGCCCGGAGCCAGGTGCTCGACAGCGCCACGGCGGGTGGAACCTTGGCCCCGGCGGCATCGCCCGCCGCGATCATGCCGAGCGATTTCATCACCCGCAAGATTCCAAGCGTCCCCACCCGGATCGCCGCCTCGTCGAAGCGCAGCGCCTCGCCGCCCTCATAGAGCAGCACCTTGACGCCCTTGTCGCGGGCGCAGTGGCGCAGCGTCCCCTCGCGCAGCGGGGACACGAGCACCACCGGCGGGCCGAAGTCCTCGGCGAGTGTTAAGAGTTCCGGCTCGCCGGGAGCGATGCGAATCTGCGGCAGATTGGTCCGGTGCAGCGCCGCCGTGTGCAGATCGATGCCGTATTGCGAGCGCTGCACCACCTCGCGCATGAACAGGTCGGCCAACAGGCTGGCCGGCGAGCCGCGATCCGAGCCGGGGAAGGAGCGGTTGAGATCGCGCCGGTCCGGCATGTAGCGCGAACGGCTGAGAAAGCCGAAGGCGTTGACGATCGGCACCGCCAGCAGCGTGCCGGCAATGGCGCCCATGGCGCCGTGGCGCAGCACCCGGCGGACGATTTCGGCGCCCTGGATTTCATCGCCGTGAACCACGCCGGAAATGAACAGCGTCGGCCCCGGCTTCGCCCCATGCAGCACATGCACCGGCAGCGTCATCGGCGCGTGGTTCGGCATGACACTCACCGGCAGATCGACGGTGCGCCTTGTGCCCGGTGCGATCTCGAAACCGCCGATCGCGAAGGGCTTCATCCCTTGCCCCGGGTCTTGGTCTTGTTGGGCCTGGCATTCTTCTCGAGCAGATCGATGATTGCCGCCGCCACATCGACGGTGGTCGTCTTCTCGATGCCTTCGAGGCCGGGCGAGGAATTGACCTCCATCACCACCGGCCCCCGCTTCGAG
>JANMQB010000520.1:0-4353 GCA_031370155.1 Hyphomicrobiales bacterium
GCGAGCCGTAACTTACATAGAGCAAGGGCTTGTCGTTGTTCTCCTTGAACTTCGGCACCTCGTAGGGCGCTTCCTTGCGCACGCAGCCCTCGAGATACTGGAACCGGCTTGGCGGGAGCTTGTGCCGGCGCTTGAACTTCACCGCCGACGGATAAAGCAGGATGTTCATGTGGGGACTGGCCTCAAAAAACTGCCCGAGCCGGTATTTCTTCTCGCCCACGGATTTTAGGAAGGCGTTGAAATTGTCGTGGATCGGCCTGATTACTTCGTTGAAGCGCTTGCGGTAGCGGGCGAAGCCTCGTCTGTCCCTGGCGCCGCAGCCCGACAGGTGCGGTGGAATATCCGGGTCCTCGATCTCGTTCTCCGAGCACGAGATGATGCGCACCCAGGGCTTCCGGTTGTCGCGGGCATAGCGCTTGATCGCCGGGAACAGAATGACATTGTCGACGCAGACGACATCGGGCTGCACTTTGGCAAGGACGCCGGGCAAATCCTTCTCGGCCCATTTCGCCGTCTCGACGATCATTTCCCAGCAGCCCTTCACGTAAGTGTCGATCTGGTCGTAGGGGCTCTTGCGAAAATTGGGGATGTGGCCGTTGATGAAATCGGTCCAGAACTTGGCCATCTCCTCGGGCGGCAGCGGTTCGGAGAGATTGACCGCATGGGCCTTGAAACCATAGCCCTTGTAGACGTCGAGAAAACCGGGGTCCGACAGGAACACCACCTTGTGGCCGAGCTTTTCAAGCGCCTGGCCGATGCCGACGGAATTGAGCGCCGGGCCGAAGGCCGCCTCGGGAAACAGGGCGATCGTCTTCTTTTGCTTGCGTTTCACAGCTTTCTTGCGGGCCGGTTTCTTCACCATTGTTGCCTCCCTTGATGCGATGTGTTCTTAGGCGCCCGGAATACGCCCGCGATTCAGCCGCTGGGCGAGAAACACCAGCACGAAACTGACCAGCATGACAATCGTCGCCATGGCATTGATCTCGGGCGTCACGCCGAAGCGGATCATGGCGTAGATCTGCATGGGCAGCGTGGTCGAGGATTGCCCGGCCCCGGCGGTGAACCAGGCGATGATGAATTCATCGACCGACAGGGTGAAGGCAAGAAGTGCGGCGGCGATGACCGACGGCAGGATTAGGGGAAAGGTCACGCGCCAGAAGGTGGTCCAGCGGCCGGCACCCAGATCGCGCGAGGCCTCGGTCAGCGACCAGTCAAAATTCTTAAGCCTGGCTCTCACCACGGCGCAGACGAAGGCGATGTTGAACACCACATGCGCCATGATGATGGAATGCAGCCCAAGGGTGAATTTGAGTAGCGTAAAGAAAGACAGAAGCGCTATCGCCAGCACGATGTCGGGCACAATCATCGGCGCGAAGAGCAGCGCATCGCGGGCCGCCCATGGCCTGGCGCGCTCGACGCCGAGCGCCAGAAGCGTGCCCAGGGCCGTGGCGATGAGGGTCGACCAGAAGGCGACGACAAGCGAATTCCACGCCGAGGCGATGATCTTGGGATTGGCCGCGAGCTTGCCGTACCATTCGAAGGAAATGCCGGTCCAGGCGGTCGGCAGGCCCGCCCGGTTGAGCGACAAGACCATCAGCACGGCGATGGGCACATAGAGGAAGGCGTAAGTGGCGCCGAGATGGATATTGAGCGCCCTAGGCATGGTCGCCCCGGGCCCGGCCCGCTGCCACAGCCTGCAGGAACAGCAGGATCATCATCAGTACGATGAGCATCCCCGACAGTGTCGCGCCGAAGGGCCAGTCGCGGGCCGACAGGAACTGGTCGTAGATCAGGTTCCCAACCATCTGGAATTTGCCGCCGCCGAGCAGGTCGGGGGTGACGAAATTGCCGATCGAGAGAACGAAGACGAAGACCGCGCCCGCCGCCACGCCGGTCACGGTGAGCGGCAAAGTGATGCGGAAAAACGTGGTCCAGGCGCCGGCCCCCAGATCGCGCGAGGCCTCGGCGAAAGCGGGATCGAGGCGCTGCAGGGAGGAGTAGATCGCCAGGATCACGAAGGGCGTGTAATTGTAGACGAGGCCGAGAATCACTGCGAATTCATTGTACAGCAAGGGCAGCGGCGTCTCGATCAGGTCCGTGCCCATCAGGGCATTGTTGATCAGCCCGGCCGGATTGAGCAGCACGATCCAGGCATAGGTGCGGATCAGATAATTGGTCCAGAACGGCAGCACGGCGAGAAACAGAAGCGGCGTGCGGCGATGCTCCGGCGCCTTGGCGATGGCATAGGCGGCGGGATAGCCGATCAGCAGGGCGGCGGCGGTGGCGGTCGCGGCAATGCGGGCACTGTCGAGGAAGATCGTCAGGTAGAGCGGATCGGCGGCGCGGCGGAAATTTTCCAGCGTCGCCGCGTTCCAATCGATGCCGCCATAGGTGCCGCGCTCGAAGAAGGCGAGAGCGAAGATCAGCAGACACGGCAGCACCATGAACACGGCGAGCCAGACAAGGCCCGGCGCCATGAGCAGCCATGCGGTGAGGCGGGGGGAAGGCATGTCAAACGAATGCCATCGCTAATCCGTGACTCCGGCTTTCGCCAATTCTCCCCTTCGCCCTGCCGCTTGCGGCGGGGAGAAGGTGGCGCGTAGCGCCGGATGAGGGGTGGCCTCTCCGCGAGTCGAGCCGCTGAGCCGTCACGCGGGGCCAGCCCCTCATCCGGCCGTTGGCCACCTTCTCCCCGCACAATGTGCGGGGAGAAGGGGACATTCTGGGAGGCCAGTCGCCATGGTCAACGGGATGACGGATGTTGGATGGAGAGCTCCTCTCACTTCGCCGCCATGATCTCCGAGACGGTTTTGGAGAAGGCCTTCATGCCGTCGCCGAGATCGCGCAACTGCTCGTATTTGAGGAGATCGGCCGGGGCCATGGCCATGTTGGGATATTGCGTCAGCATGGTCATGTCGATGGCTTCCATGCCCGCCTTGTTGGGCGTCTTGTACATGATGTTCTCGACCACCCATTTGCCGTTGTCGGCCTTGAGCACGAAGTCGATGAACTTGGCGGCGCCCTCGGGATTCTTCGAGGCCTTGAGGATCACCATGGCGTCGACCCACAGGTCGGTTCCCTCCTTCGGCACGACATATTTGATCGCCGGATTTTCGGCAATGCCGTAATTGCACCAGCCATCCCAGGCATGGACGAGCGATGCTTCGCCGGAGACGAGCTTGGAATAAAAGGTCGTGTCGTCATAGGCGAGCAGGTTCTGCTTGGCGGCGACCAGAAGATCGCGCGTCTTGTCGAGGCTCGCCTGATCGGCGGTATTGACCGACAGGCCATTGGCGAGGAAGCCCGCCGCCATCAGCCAGCGGTCGGTCGCCAGCATGGTGATCTTGCCCTTGAGATCGTCGGACGGCTTGAGCAGATCGTTCCAGCTGGAGGGCTCGGCCTTCACCACATCGGAGCGGTAGCACAGGCCGGTGGTGCCCCAGGTGTAGGGCACGGAAAATGTGTTGCCGGGATCGTGCTGCAATTGGGCCGCTTCCGGATAGAGGTTGGCGAGGTTGGGAATTTTCGCGTGGTCGATGGGGGCCAGGAGTCCCAGCTTGTTGAGCGCCTCGGCAAAGGGCGAGGAGACGAAGAGCACATCGAAGCCCTCGCCGCCGCTCGCGGTCACCTTGCCCATGATCTCTTCATTTGTGGCGTGTACGGCGATTTCGAGATCGATGCCGGTTTCGGCCTTGAACCGCTCGGCCATGTCCTTGGGCATGTAGCCGTCCCAATTGGAAATCACGATCTTGTCGGCGAGCCCGGCGGTGGCGCCCATCAACAATGTCGCGACCACGGTGATAGTAGCCGCCAGCAAGCCCTTGAGTGTCATTGACGTTCTCCCTGTTGCTTTTGATTGCTGCCTTGCAGACTATGCCATCCCCATCCCGCGGTCGAGAGGGTGCACAAATGGCGCCCCGTTCACGACAATCTGACCCGCCGCCATGCGGATTGATTTCATTTACCGGGCGGATTGCCTATGACGGGGCGATGACAGGAGGACGGTCTTGCCCACGATTCACTTGACCCGGCGGAGGCTGCTCGCATCCACCATGTTCATGGCCCTGGCGCCGCTCAAAGCCTGGGGCGGAGACTGGGCGGCCGTCGAGGCGGAAGCGCGGGGCGAGACCGTCTATTTCAACGCCTGGGCCGGGTCCCAACCCATCAACGGCTATATCGCCTGGGCGGGTGGCGAGTTGCAATCGCGCTATGGCGTCACCCTGATCCATGTGAAGATCGCCGACGCGGCGGAAGTGGTGCGCCGGGTGCGCGACGAAGTGAAGGCGGGAAAGAAAGACGGTTCCGCCGATCTCGTCTGGATCAACGGCGAGAACTTCCGCGCCATGAAGGCGG
>JANMQB010000527.1:0-3440 GCA_031370155.1 Hyphomicrobiales bacterium
CGAGATCGAGGTCCGCGGTTTCTTGGCGCCAAGGTCAACGCTGTCGGCGCTGGGCAAATTCGACTCCAGCCCGTCCAGCCGGGCATTGCAGCCTGCAATCGCAACAGCCAAGAGGCAGGCGAGCAAGAGAAGACCATGCCGCCCTATGTGCCGGTACAAATCAATCACGCCTCGGACCCGCCGCTTTACCCCCACTGTGAACATGACCCACAAAATGAGGCAAGTAAATGTCGAGAAACATCAACCACATGAATAACCCGATTCGGGGGGACCGCGGGCCCGGAACTTTGCCTGTCATCAACCGTTATTGGTGACCGGCGCAACACGAGGGGCGGTTTAGCCCGATGAGGCGGCAAAGTCGCGCGGAATTTGTAGTGGCGGCTTCGGTTGACTGGGGCATGTTTGAAGTAGCACTTTCCACCGGCGGCGTTGCTGTGAGAGGAATGAATGCAGTTAAAGCTTATCGGCTCGATTGTTGCCGGTTGCGCCATGGCGGCGGCCGGCGTTGACAGCTCGGCCTTGCGCAAGGCCGTCACCATGAGAGCCATGCGTGCCCATCAGGCGGCATTGCAGAGCATCGCCGACGCCAATGGCGGTACCCGCGCCTCGGGGACGCGCGGCTTCGATGCCTCTGCGTCCTACGTCAAGGGACAGCTAGAGACGGCCGGCTATGCGGTTATTCAGATGCCGTTCAAATTCCGGTCTTTCCGGGAGAGTTCACCATCGGAGTTGCAGCAAGTCAGCTCGACTGCGACGACCTATAGCAAGGGTATCCACTTCGATACCATGCAATATTCCGGTGCCGGTAATATCACGGCCCTGCTGCAGAATGCGGGCGGCATCGTCATTCCGCCGGCCCCGGCACCGAGCAGCGCCAGCGGATGCGACCCGGCGGATTTCGCCGGGTTCGTGGCGGGCAGAATCGCGCTCATTCAGCGCGGCAGCTGCACCTTCGCCGTGAAAGCCGCCAACGCAAAGGCGGCTGGCGCGTCGGCGGCGATCATCTTCAATGAAGGCAATCCCGGCCGCACCGGCGTCTTCATCGGAACGCTTGGCGGGCCGGTTGATATTCCGGTTCTCTCGGCGAGATTCGAACTGGGCGCGGCACTGGCGGCATTGTCGCGACGGTCAATGCATCTCAAGACCGACACAACTTCGGAAATCCGCTGGACTTCCAACCTCATGGCACAGACGGCCGGCGGCCGGCCGGATCGCGTGGTGGTGGTCGGCGCCCATCTCGACTCGGTGGCCGAGGGGCCCGGCATCCACGACAACGGCAGCGGCAGCGCCGCGATTCTGGAAATCGCATTGCAGATGAAGGCGCTCGGCATCCAGCCGCGCAACAAGGTGCGCTTCATGTGGTTTGGCGCCGAAGAGCAGGGCCTGCTCGGTTCGCAGCATTATGTGGCGAGCCTGACGAAAAGGCAGACGCACAATATCGCCCTCAATCTCAACTTCGACATGATCGCCTCGCCCAACTACGTGCGCTTCGTCTATGACGGCGACGGCTCGGCGACGCCCCAGGCCGGACCCAACGGTTCGGCGGCGATCGAGAAGGTGTTCCTCAAGTATTTCGCCCGGAAGGGCCTGGCCACCAAACCTACCGCCTTCGACGGCCGTTCCGACTATGGACCGTTCATCGATGCCGGCATTCCGGCGGGCGGCCTGTTCACCGGTGCGGAAGGACGAAAGACGGCCGCGGAGGCCGCTACCTATGGCGGAACCGCGGGCGTTGCCTATGATTCCTGCTATCACCGGGCCTGTGACACCTATGCCAACAACAATAGGCAGGGGTTCGGGCAGATGGCCGATGCGGCGGCGGATGCCGTGCTGCAATTCGCCATGACCACTTCGGCGGTCAAGGGCACCTCCAGGGCCGCGGACGCGGCGGTTGCCAATGTCGATTCTGAAAGGTTGATGTACAAGGGCAGTCACCTGCAGAGGTGAGCGGAATCCGTAGGACGCGCCCCCGTCGCGGGCCGCTGGTCCGATCACCGTGACGCTCATCCCAGGATTTGCCGCGCGAACCAGACGATCATGATGCTGGGCGCCAGAAAACTGCCGAACGGCACGGGGGTCTGCGGTGTCATTTTTTCTTCCCGGGGCCGGAGAGCCCGCAGCAGCATCGCGGCAAGCGCCGCGCCCGTCGCCACAAGCAGGGTTACCGGCAGCGGCTCAATCCCGAGCCAGGTGCCGGCGGCGGCGGCGAGCTTCACGTCGCCGAGCCCCAAGCCCTCGATGCCGCGCAGGTTACGGTAGGCCAGCCGGACCACATAGAATACGCCGGCTGCAATTGCCGCGGCGGCGAGATGGTTTTGCAGAACGTCGCGCCAGTCCTCCGGAAGGACGGATAGCGCCGCCACGAGCCCGAGCGGGATCGCCGGCAGCGACAAGGCGTCGGGAATGATGAATTTGCGCTGGTCGACGAGGGCGATGACCAGGACCGTGAAGCCCATATAGCCGGCGGCCAGCGCCGCCACTGGCGGAACCAGGGTCCAGGCATAGGCGGCGACCGGCAGCGCCGCCACCGCGCAAAGGGCGATCTCCTTGCGACTCAAGCCGTATTGCCGCAGCATACCGTCACCCCCGGCAGGGTCTTTAACCTTAATGGCGCGCCACGCCAAATGCGAACCGTCCTCCGGCACGGCGCTTGCTACGAATTGCGCATGAGTGTCCTGCTGTATTAGGGAGAAACACGTGGTCGAGACTATCTTCAAGTTCGGCGGTTGGTATGTCGTCTATGAACTTGTCTCTTCGGCGTTTCTTGCCATGGCGGCATGGGGGCTGGGATTTTCCGGAATTTGACTTCCAGGGTTGCAGCACATCCACTGGAGTAAACCTTGGGCCGCCCCGCGCGGCCCATTTTTTTATGTCCGGCGGGCACAATTCCGCCGCGATTAACCACTCCCATTCCCGGCGGAAGCCATTATATAATCAAGCCCATGCCGATCCGGGATCCCGACAAGGACGACAACCAGACGGGTATCATCACCCGGACCAAGGTCCGTACCAAGAAGCCGTCGCTCTACAAGGTGCTGCTTCTGAACGACGATTACACGCCGATGGAGTTCGTCGTGCATGTCCTGGAACGGTTTTTCGGCAAGGGGAGGGAAGAGGCGACCCGCATCATGCTGCATGTGCACCAGAAGGGGGTGGGCATTTGCGGGGTCTATACGTTCGAAGTAGCGGAAACGAAAGTAACCCAAGTAATGGACTTTGCCAGGAAGCACCAGCATCCGCTACAATGCACCATGGAAAAGGAATAGCCGCGGCATGCCGACATTCTCCCGCAGTCTCGAAAAGGCCCTGCACCGGGCGCTGGCGATCGCCAACGAGCGGCATCACGAATATGCCACCCTCGAACATCTGCTGCTGGCGCTCACCGACGACAAGGACGCTTCCGCGGTGATGCGCGCCTGCAATGTCGATATCGGGGCGCT
>JANMQB010000567.1:0-3039 GCA_031370155.1 Hyphomicrobiales bacterium
GCGATTTACCGCTCGCCGGACGACAAGTATTATGCCACCGACGGCATCTGCACCCATGAGCACGCCTTCCTGACCGACGGGCTGGTCATGGACAACATCATCGAATGCCCCAAGCATAACGGCCGTTTCGATTACCGCACCGGCGCCGCCAAGGGTGCCCCCGTCTGCGTCAATCTCACGACCTATCCGGTGAAAGTCGAAGCCGGCAAAGTCCTGATCGACATCGGCTAAGGCATGTCCGAGCCCGGCATGGTGATCGTCGGTTCCGGCAAGGCCGCGGCGCGTGCCGTCGTGGGCCTTCGCGAACATGGCTGGAAGGGTTCGATCACGCTGATCGGCGAGGAAAAGCATCTCCCATACGATCTTCCGCCGCTCTCGAAAGCGGCGATCACCGCCGCGGAGGAGCCGCGGCCGGTGGTGCTGCTCGACGAGTCGATGCTCGGCTCGCTCGGCGTTACGCGGATTTCCGGCGTCGCCGCCGCGGCCATCGACCGCGCGGCGAAGCCCGTGACGCTTGCCGACGGCCGCCGCATTTCCTATGCGAAGCTGCTGATCGCCACCGGCGCGCGGGCCCGGAAACTGAATATCCCCGGCGGAGAGCACGCGCGAACCTTGCGCAGCTTCGAAGATTCGGTGGCGCTGCGCGCCGCGTTCACGCCCGGCCGCAGCATCGCCATCATCGGCGGCGGATTCATCGGGCTTGAGCTCGCGGCCAGCGCCAATAAGCGCGGCAGTATTGTGACGGTGGTCGAGGTCCAGCCCCGTATTCTGATGCGCGGCGTGCCGCAGGAAATCTCCGATGTGGTGGCGGCGCGGCACAAGGCGGCCGGCGTTACGATCCTGACCGACACTACGATCGATCGCATCGAAGAGGACGGTGTTGTCCTGTCCGGAGGGCACAAGATCGCCGCGGACGTCATCGTCGCCGGAATCGGCGCCGCACCGGAAGCTTCTCTTGCGCAAGCGGCGGGCTTGGCAATCGACAACGGCATTGCCTGTAACGCGCAGCTCCAGACCAGCGATCCCGACATATTCGCCGCTGGCGACTGCTGCTCGTTTCCCCACAGTGTATTCGGCAACCGGCGGCTTCGCCTCGAGGCCTGGCGGAGCGCCCAGGACCAGGGGGCGGTGGCCGCCGAGAACATGCTGGGCGGCGGCAAGGCGCATGAGGCGATCCCGTGGTTCTGGTCGGATCAGTTCGAACTCTCGTTGCAGATCGCGGGGCTCCCCGGCGACGGCACGTCGAGCGTCAGGCGGCAGGTGAAAGAAGATGCCTTCATCCTGTTCCACCTGGATGCCAACGGCGTGCTGGCCGGCGCCAGCGGCATCGGGCCGGGCAATTCCATCGCCCGCGACATCCGTCTTGCCGAAATGCTGACGGCCAAGCGCGCGGCACCCGACCCGGCACAACTCGCCGATCCCGCCGTTCAACTCAAGTCACTGCTCAAGGGCTGACGCCCGCTGGATTGTTTCCACTCATGACTTTCGATAGGCTTCAGCGGCTCTGGCCACCGCATCCCGATTGAGGTCAAAACCCAGCCCCGGCAGTTCCGAAACCGGGAGACCACCATCCCTTGGCACAAGGCTTGGCATTGCCACAATGTCTTCGGCCAAAAGCTGCCACATGATCTGGTTGCCATCGTCCATGTTGCTCAATGTTGCCGCGACCTGGTTCGACGCGCAGGTCGTGATGCCGGTTTCGAAGACGCCGTGCAGGCAGATATTGACGCCGGCGGCTTCGGCCACCGCGGCCGCCTTGCGGAAGCGCACGACGCCGCAGGTCTCGTGCAGGCCGAGCACAATCACGTCCGCCGCCCGGTTGCGGCAAAGCTCGAAGATGTCGTCGGCCGAATAGGCCGTCTGGTCGGCGGCGATCGGAATGTTCGTCACGGCGCGCAGGCGTGACAGTCCTTCCGAACCGGTGCGGCCGGGCACTGGCTGCTCGATGAATTCCGGATCGAAGGGCTCGAGCTTCTCGAACATGCGCCGGGCCGTCAGCATGTCCCAGACTTCATTGGCATCGAGCCGCAGCCGGGCCTTGTTGCCGATGGCCTTGCGCACTTCGGAAACGATGGCGACATCGAGCTCATCGCCCCGGCCCACCTTGACATAGAGCACCTTGAAGCCGGCTTTGGCGAGTTCGCGGGCATGAGAGGCGAGTTCGGCGGGCGTGTCGCCCTGGACGAAGCCGAAATATTCGATCCTGTCGCGAACCGCGCCGCCCAGCAGCTTGTGCAGCGGCAGCTTGGCGGCCTTGCCGATGGCATCCCATAAGGCCAGCTCGATGCCGGCGAGGCTTTGCGAGAAATAGCGCGGCGCGCTGCCCGTGCCCTTCGCGTTGAAACCGTACTGGTAGTAATTCCAGATGATGCGGTTGCCGTCATAGACGGACTGCCCGGCAAAATGCGGAATGGCATCCTGCAAGATGGCCAGGACGGGTGCGATCACCGGGCTTGCCACCGACTCGCCGATGCCGATGACGCCGCTGTCGGTCTCGATTTCGATCAGGATGACGGGGGCGCCGTAGTTCGTGCCCTGCGCCCAATGGTAGGGCTGCTTGAAAGCGCAGTGAAGCGGGGTTGTCTTGATGGCCTTGATCTTCATGGGTCACTCCTATGGCGCGGCGGCGGCGACTTTCCCCGAATAGGTCGGGAACTCGCCGCGCTTCCTGTAGCTCTCGTGGAAACGCATCAGCTTGTCCTCATCGACCTCGACGCCGAGGCCCGGCTTGTCGATCCGCCCCCAGGACGGCCCATCGGCGATCGGGATGCATTCGGTCAGGATGTCGTCTTCCATGATCTGGGCGGTTTGCTGGCTGCCGAGCGCGGCATTAGGGGCGGCGAGCATCACATGCTGGCCCGCGGCGGCGGTGAGTCCGAGTTCGCCGTGAGTATGCTTGACCACCTGCCAGCCTTCCATGTGGCTCACCTGATTGAGCATATGCCAGCGGCCGATGGAGCCCACCCAATACTGGCTGAAACAGAGATAGTCGCCGCAGCGGCTCTTGATCAGGCGATAGGCGTCGGCCTCGCGCCACAG
>JANMQB010000436.1:0-3712 GCA_031370155.1 Hyphomicrobiales bacterium
CCAGGATGCCGGCCAGCGGCATGCAGATCCAGAAAGCCCAAGGGCCAAGCGCGGGCAGCGTATTCGGAATGACCTCGGTCGCCAGCAGCGCGTAGGAATAGGCGCCGACCGCATAGAACGCGACGTAGCCGAGGTCGAGCAGGCCGGCGAGGCCGACGACGATGTTCAGGCCCCAGCCGAGCATGATGTAGGTCAGCATCAAGATGCCGAGGTCGACGACGCGGCGGTCGGCGAACGGGAGCCAAGGCAGCAGGATGGCGAAGAGGAGAAGCCCGGGGCCGAGGTATTTGGCGACCGGCTCGAGCACTTGCGACAGGTTGAAGAATGGCTTGGCGGCATCGAAGCGCGGGCGGTTCCAGACATAGAGGTGATGCACGAGGCGGCCCGCGGCGATGACGGCGACGAGGCCCGCGACCGTGCCCCAGCGCTGCACCAGCGCCAGGCTGCCGGTGACGGCCACGGTCTTGAGGCCGACGATAGGGCCGAGAATGACGAAGGCGAGGATCGAGGTGAGCAGTAGATCCTTGACGATGTGGCCCACATCAAGCGGCCGGGATTCGGCCGCGACATGGGTCGATTTCGGAGCGGCGGCCATGGGGGGTTCAGACCTTTTCGACTTCAGGTTTGCCGAGGATGCCCTGCGGCAGGAAGATGAGCACCACGGCGAGCATGGCGAAGGACGCCACGTCCTTGTATTCCACGGAAAAGTAGGCCGACCAGAAGACCTCGATCAGGCCGATGATCAGACCGCCGACCATGGCGCCGGGAATGGAGCCGATGCCGCCGAGCACGGCGGCGGTGAAGGCCTTGATGCCCGCGAGGAAGCCGACGAAGAAATCGGTGACGCCGTAATAGAGGAAGAACATGAGCCCGGCCACGGCGGCGAGTGTCGCGCCCATGACGAAGGTGATGGAAATGGTGCGGTCGATGTCGATCCCCAACAACGAAGCCATCTTCATGTCCTGCTCGCAGGAGCGCTGGGCGCGGCCGAGCTGGGTGCGGGTGATGATGGCGGTGAAGACGGCCATGAGGATCAGGGTGGTCAGGATAATGAATATCTGCATGTTTGAGAGCCTGACCACGAATTCGCCCTGTTCGGCGGCGCGGCGCATGATTTCATGGCCGCCGGTGACGATGGGCTGCAAGGGCTTGGGGCGGCCGTCCTGGGCGATGCGGACGAATTCCTGCAGCACGATCGACATGCCGATGGCGGAGATGAGCGGCGCCAGGCGGAAGGAGCCGCGCAGCGGCCGGTAGGCGACGCGCTCAATGGTCCAGTTGTAGGCCGCGGCGATGATCATGGCGATGATGACGACCAGCACCAAGGCCAGGATGATGAGCCCCAGGCCACTGCCGCCGGTGAACCCCAGGGCGACGATGGCGATCAAGGAGACGAAACCGCCGACCATGAAGACATCGCCGTGGGCGAAGTTGATCATGCCGATGATGCCGTAGACCATCGTGTAACCGATGGCGATCAAACCGTAGATGGAGCCGAGTGTGATGCCGTTAATGAGCTGCTGGAGAAAATACTCCATGCGCCCCCCTTGTTCGTGTTGCCTTCCCGCGGACCTGCGATTTCTTGGCGATCGCTCATGTCGGGCTATAGACCGGGTGCGGCAATTAGACAAGCGATGCCCGCTATGTGACCGGCGTCACGGGAGATTGCACGGATTCTGGTAGTGGCGCGCAGCGCGATTTGACTTGACTCTATGGCGGAATGATATATGTCCGTCCGCGATATATCAAGCTGTCATATGGCGGACTGGAATGTCTATGAACATAAGAACCCTGTGCCTGGGTGTGCTTTCGACCCAGGAAGCCTCAGGCTATGAAATCAAGAAGGACATCGAGGAAGGGCTGTTCAGCCATTTCATCGATGCCAGCTACGGCGCCATCTATCCGGCGCTGACGCAACTTACGGCTGAAGGACTGCTTACGGTGCGCGCCGAAGAGCAGACCGGCAGACCGGACAAGAAGGTTTACGCCATCACCGAGGCGGGCCGGAAGGCGCTGGCCAAGGTGATCGCGGTCATTCCGGGCAAGGACAAGTACAAATCGGAGTTCCTGTTCCAGATGCTGCTGCAGGAACTGGTCTCGCGCGATCTCGTGCTGGCGGCAATCGACAAGCAGTTGAGCGATTTGCGCGAGGATCTGAGCCGCATCGCCGAGTGCCGGTGCGGCGAGCAAGCCCATGCGGGCGGACAATTCGTCGCCGATTACGGCGATGCGGTGCTGACAGCCGCTGTCAAATGTCTGGAAGAAAAGAAGGCCGGGCTTTTGGGAAGCGTACCCGCCCAGGCTGCAGAGTGAATCAGGAGCATTGTGAAGAAAATGATTCGCCGTATCGTCTATTTCATTGTCGTGACTCTGGTGCTCGGCGGGCTCGCGGGCGCGGTCGCCTTCTACGCCTTCGAGTGGAAGCCGAAGTTCATGGCGCAGGCGATCCTCGGATCGCCGCAACCGGCGCAAACGGTTTCGGCGGAAGCGGCCCGCGCTGAAAAGTGGCAGCCGCAGATTTCGGGCATCGGTACGCTGACCGCGGTTGACGGCATCGATATCACGCCGCAGGTGGGTGGCGTCGTCGATCAAGTGCACTTCGAATCCGGACAGGACGTGAAGAAGGGCGCGCTGCTCATTTCGCTCAACACCGACACGGAAGAAGCGGAGATGCGCAGCATCAACGCGCGCCTGACCAACGCCGAGAGCGACGTGCGCCGCCGCGAGGCGCTCCTTGCCAAGGGCTTCGCGCCCAAGGCCGACGTCGATCAGTTGCGCTCCCTGCGCGACGGCCTGCAGGCCGATGCCGACCGCATCGCCGCCGTCATCGCGCAGAAATTCATCCATGCGCCATGGGACGGCAGGGCGGGATTCAAGAACGTGTCGCCGGGCAAATACGTGGCGCCCGGCCAGCCAGTGGTCTGGCTGCAGAGCATCGATCCAATCTACGCCGACTTCACGGTGACGGAGGCCGATTACGGGCGCATCGCGCCGGGCCTGCCGGTGACGGCGCGGTTCAACGCCTGGCCCGGCGTTGTCTTCACCGGCGAGGTCGTCACCACCGATGCGCGCATGTCGGATGCCAGCCGCATGATCACGGTCAGGGCGAAATTCGCCAATCCGGAACGGAAGCTCTTGCCCGGCATGTATGCTGAAGTCCTGGTGGATGCCGGCCAGCCGGAAGACGTGGTCACGGTGCCGCAGACGGCGGTCACCTATACGCTCTATGGCGACAATGTGTTCGTGGTGGTGCCGGCAACCAAGTCCGATGCCTCGGCCAAGGATGGCGAGCTCGCAATCGAGCGGCGGTTTGTCAAGACCGGCGAAGCGCGCGGCGGCCGCGTGCAGATCGTCGACGGGCTGAAGCCGGGCGACCAGGTGGTGACGGCCGGACACAACAAAATCGACCAGGGCTCCAAAGTGTTGATCGACAATTCGATCGCGCTCCGGGCCCAGGACAGCACCACGATCCAGTAAGGCGGACGCCCATGCATTTCACCGACATTTTCGTCAAGCGCCCGGTTCTGGCGACCGTCGTCAGCCTGTTGATCCTGCTGGCCGGCCTGCAGGCCGTGTTCAAGCTGCCGATCCGCCAGTTCCCGGCGGTGTCCGACACCAAGATCGAAATTCAGACCTTCTATCCCGGCGCCAACGCCGACCAGATCAAGGGCTTCATCACCACGCCCTTGCAGCAGGCGGTGGCCTCGACCGA
>JANMQB010000609.1:0-10077 GCA_031370155.1 Hyphomicrobiales bacterium
CGTTCGATCCGCTCGAATTGAGTTGGCGCGATACGTAGAGGTTCGTGGTCGCGTTTCTTACCATCGTCGGGCATGCATAGATCGGCGCCGAGATCGAAGAGTTCGTTCTGGATGCGGGCCAGCATGGACTCGAGCCGGGCGAATTCCGGCGCCGCGGTGTGCAGCCGTACGATGCCGATGACGGCATTGGTCTCATCCACCGTGCCATAGGCG
The DNA here is from genome assembly GCA_031370155.1 of Hyphomicrobiales bacterium. Classification (GTDB taxonomy): domain Bacteria; phylum Pseudomonadota; class Alphaproteobacteria; order Rhizobiales; family Aestuariivirgaceae; genus Aestuariivirga. Next base: position 214 of record JANMQB010000609.1, read on the forward strand.
TGGATGCGCAGATGCGCCTTGGACACGCGTTCGCCGGTGCCGAGGGCCGTCTCGCCGGCATCGCCGGTGCGGGTGTAGATGCGGTTGAGAACCACCATGGCCCATGCCTAACGCGAACGCGCCCGCAATTCTACTCGTTTCTGAGCAGCGGCGCAGGCCGCGCCGAAAGCGCCCGCCAAGTGACCGTCAGGCCCGCCAGCACGGTGATCGCCATGGCGATGAGCGCGGTTGCGACAGCGGTTATGCCTGAGAAGCTCCACGGCATTTCCAGAATGAAGCGGGCGAGGAACCAGGAAGCGACCGAACCCACGGCAATGCCGAAGATTGCCGAAGCAAGTCCGAGCCCCGCATATTCGATGATGAAGGCGCCCATCAATTGGCGGCGTGAGGCGCCATAGGTCTTGAGCACCACGGCATCGTAGATGCGGCCCGATAGCCCCGCCGCGAGCGCCCCCGCCAGCACCAGTACGCCGGTCAGGAGCGTCAAGACATTGGCGCCGCGGATCGCCGCCAGCATTTTTGACAAGAGATCGGTGACAACAGCGATCGCATCCTTGACGCGCACCGCGGTCACGGAAGGGTAGGCGCGCGCCATGGCGTTGAGCAGCTTCGCCTCGTCGCCGCCCTGCATCTCGACGGTGACGATGAAGCTGTGGGGCGCGGCCTTGAGCGCATTGGGTGAAAACACCATGACGAAATTGATGCCCAGGCTCCGCCAGTTCACTTGCCGGAGATTGTGGACCCGCGCCGTTACCTCGCGGCCGAGCACATTAACGGTGATCTCGTCGCCGATTGCTACGCCGATGCCATGGGCGATTTCATCGACCAGGGAAACGAGCGGCAGACCGTCATAATCGGCGGGCCACCACTGGCCTTCGGTCAGGACCGAACCCTCCGGCAGCACGGCGGAATAGGTGAGGCCGCGATCGCCGCGCAGCGCCCAGTTCGACTCGGGCGAGGCCCGCACCCTCTCGGCGGCAATATTTTTCACCTTCACAATGCGGCCGCGCAGCATTGGAGCCGAACCAACATCGGTGACGCCCGGCTGGCGCTTCACCGCGGCGATGAAAGCGCCGAGCTCGTCGTCGCGGACATCGAGGAAGAAGAAGGCCGGGGCCTTGTCGGGGATGCCGGAGCGAAGTTCGCGGCTGATGGCGCGGTCAGTCAGCGCCAGCGCCACGAACAATGTGAGGCCGAGGCCGAGCGCCAGAATGACCGAAACGGCGGCCGATCCCGGGCGGTGGATATTGCCGATGGCATAGCGCCAGACGGCGGACGCGGGCTTCGGCAAGTGCTGCGCCATGAGGACGATCGCCTTGGCGAGACCGAGCAGCACGACGAAGCTCGCGGCAAGGCCACCCAGATAAAAGCCGGTAATGCGGCGGTCGTCGAAACTGGCAAAAACAAGTGCGGCGATCGCTGCGAGGGCCAGGCCGATGCCAAAGAGATCGGCGGGACGCGGCCAGCCGCGCACCTCGACGATACGATGGCGGAACAGGGCCGAGGCCGGAACCTCGCGGGTGCGGGCCAATGGCCACAGCGCGAAGGCAATAGTGACGAGGAGGCCCAGGGCCCCGGCATTGGCCAGCGGCAGGAGCTCGATCCGTGCCGCGATCGGCAAGGGCAGGATGCCGCTCAACGCAGCATGGGCGAGAGGCGGTGCCGCAGCCCCCGCGGCAAGGCCGATGGCGATGGCGATCAGGGCAACGAGGAGGATTTCGGTCAGGTAGATACCGAAGACATCGCGCGAAGGGGCTCCCAGGCATTTCAGCGTGGCAATCGCCGGCGTGCGCCGGCTGACGAAGGCGGAGACCGCATTGGCGATGCCGGCGCCTCCGACGATGAGGGCGGTGAGCCCCACGAGGGTCATGAAATAGCCGAGCCGCTCGACGAAGCGTTCGGCACCTTGGGCGGCATTGTCGCGGGCCCGGAGCCGCCATCCGGCATCGGGGAATTGCGCCTTGGCCTTGCGGATCACGGCGCGCGCCGCCTTTAAACTGGTATCGCCTGCAAGCTTGAGGCGATAGCGCCAGGTGATGAGACTGCCGGGCTGTACCAGTCCCGTCTGCTGCAATGCCGCTTCGCTCACCAGCAGGCGCGGGCCGAGAACGATTCCGTCGGAAATCCGGTCCGGTTCATTGGCGATGAGGCCGCGGATCTCGAATTCGAGCGAACCGAGCTTCACCCGCTCTCCGGGCTCGAGGCCGAGACGGCCGAGCAGCAGCGGATCGGCGAGAGCGCCATGGAAGCCGTCGCGCTTTTCCAGGCTCTCCGCGAAGGGCGCGTTCCCTTCCAGCGTCAACGCGCCATAGAGCGGGTAGGCGGCATCGACGGACTTGACTTCAACCAGTGTCGCCGTTTCGCCGGCCACTGCCATGGCCCTTACGGTTGCAACCTTGCTGACGGCACCGCGTCCCGCGATGAAGGCGTATTCCTCCGGCGAGGCTTGGCGGTGAACGAGGGAGAATTCCACATCGCCGCCGAGCAGCGGCTGGCCCTGTTCCTCAAGGCCGCGCTCGACCGCCGCGGCGAGTGAGCCGATGATGGCGATGGCGGCGGTGCCCAGCGCCAGACAGGTGAGAAAGATCCAGAAGCCCTGAAGACCGGAGCGCAAGTCGCGGGCGGCGAAGCGCAGCCACAGCGCAAGGTTCATGGGCTGGCGCCCGCGACGATGCGGCCGTCGCGCACTTCGGCGATGCGGTCGCAGCGCGAAGCGACGGCGCGATCGTGAGTGACCAGAAGCAGCGTGGCGCCTGCTTCTTTTCTAAGGCCGAAGAGAAGATCAATGATCTGCTTGCCGGTCTCCTGGTCGAGATTGCCGGTGGGCTCGTCGGCCAGCAGGATGCGGGCGCCGGAGGCAAGGGCCCGGGCGATGGCGACGCGCTGCTGTTCGCCGCCCGAGAGTTGCCCCGGATAGTGGCTAAAGCGATGGCCGAGTCCGACGCGCTCGAGATGTATCCTGGCAGTCGCCATGGCATCGCGGGCGCCTCTGAATTCGAGCGGCACGGCAACATTCTCCAAGGCTGTCATGGTCGCGATCAAGTGAAAGGACTGGAAGACGATGCCGATATTGTCACGCCGGAAGCGGGCCAACTCGTCTTCGCTCTGGCCGTTGAGCATGGTGCCGGCCACGCCGATCTCGCCGCCCGACACCTGTTCCAATCCGGCGATCACCATGAGCAGCGTGGTCTTGCCGGAACCCGACGGGCCGACGATTCCGACGGCCTCGCCGCCATTGACGGTGAGATCGACGCCGCGCAGGATTTCGACATTGCCGGCGCGGCTGGGGAGCGTGAGGCTGACGTTCTTCAGGGACACGGCGGGGGGAAGCATGGCGTCATACATGGGTGACGAAAGGTGATTTGTCGAGTTACCGATGCTTGCCGGACAGGCATAGCGATCCTATGTGGACGGGAATGATCCGGATTTCCGCCGCCCTGGCCTTCGTTTTTCTCGTCATCCAGACGGCGCTGGCCGCGCCCGTCACCCTCCTCGCGCTTGGCGACAGCCTGACGGCGGGGCTGGGGCTCGAAGCCTCCGCGGCCTTTCCGGCCAGATTGGAAGCGGCGCTCAAGGCCAAGGGCCTCGATGTGCGGATCGTCAATGCGGGGGTTTCGGGCGATACGGCGGCGGCGGGCCTGGCCCGGCTCGACTGGGCTCTGAGCGATGACGTCGACGGGATCATCGTCGAACTCGGCGCCAATGATGCGCTGCGCGGCCTCGATCCGGCCCAAACGGAATCGGCCCTCAATGCGATACTCGGTAAGGCGGCGGCGCGGAAACTGCCGGTGCTGATTGCCGGCATGCAGGCACCGCCCAATCTCGGCCCCGAATACGTCGCGGCCTTCGACGCGATTTATCCACGGCTGGCGGAGAAGCACGGCGCCATTCTCTATCCCTTTTTTCTTGACGGTGTGGCGGCGCAGCCTTCCCTTAACCAAGCCGACGGAATTCACCCGAACGGCAAGGGGGTGGACATCGTTGTGGAGCGCATAATGCCAAGTGTCGAAGGATTGATCCAGCGGGCCGCACAAAATTAGGACTTGGCCTTTTGTCGAATCAGGCTAGCGTAGAGAGGCGCGTTCCGAGCAATCCTTCGGCTGAAGAGGAGGCCCGCCATGCCGCGACTGTTCACCGGCCTTGAAATCCCGGCCGATGTCGCCTTCGACCTCGATCTCATGCGAGGCGGCATCATCGGTTCCCGCTGGATCGACCCGGAATCCTTCCACATCACGCTCCGCTTCATCGGCGACATCGACGAGCGGCTGGCCGGCGAGATTGCCTATGAGCTCGACGGCGTCGAGGCCAGGCCCTTCTCGGTCAGACTCAAGGCCATCGGCGTCTTCGGCGGCAACAAGCCTCACATGCTCTATGCTGGGGTCGAGGAAAGCGCCGAGTTGCGCCGCCTGCGATCGATCCATGAACGCATCTGCCAGGTTCTGGGGCTCGATGCGGATCAGCGGAAGTTCACCCCGCATGTGACGCTGGCCCGGCTGAAAGAGCCCAATCTCGGCAGCGTCCACCGGTTCCTCGCCTCGCACAGCCTGTACAAGAGCCGCCTCTTTGAAGTGGCGCGCTTTGTGCTGTTCTCGTCGCGGCCGTCGCGGGGCGGCGGGCCCTATGCGGTCGAGGAATCCTATCAGTTGCAGGCGGCCCTATGAATACCAAGCCGCTCACCGGCGTCGAACGTGCCAAGGCGCTGCACGAGCTCAAAGGCTGGTCGGAAGCCAAGAGTCGCGATGCCATCACCAAGACCTTCCAGTTCAAGTCCTTCAACCAGGCCTGGGGGTGGATGTCGCGGGTGGCGCTCATTGCCGAAAAGACCGACCATCACCCGGAATGGTCCAATGTTTACGGTCGGGTAGAAGTCACCCTCTCGACCCATTCGGCGGGCGGTGTCACCGAGAAGGACATTGCGCTGGCCCGCAAAATGGACGACTATTCCGGAATGTGAGACGCTACGGCAGCGTGGTAACTGTCTTAAATTCCCGTAACTTGACGGGAGGAGGGGCGGCTCCCATATGCTGTCCCGCAACACTTCTCTGGAGGGAGCAAATGGCTGAACTCAAATATCAACCGCAGACCCGAGTGCAGACACGGGCCGAGATCGACCAGGGTCTCCGGTCCTATATGCTCAAGGTCTACAACTACATGGCCGCCGGGCTCGGCATCACCGGGGTGGCGGCAATCGGCACCTATCTGGCGGCGGTCGATACCTCGAGTGGCGCAACGCAGCTGACGCCATTCGGTCAGCTGCTGTTTGCCAGTCCGCTGATGTGGGTGATCGTGTTTGCCCCATTGGCATTGGTGTTGTTGCTGTCGTTCCGCATTCACAAGATGAGCGTGGTTGCGGCGCAGTCGACCTTCTGGATCTACGCGGCCCTGGTTGGCGTGAGCTTTGCCTCGCTCGGCCTCGTCTACACGCAGGAAAGCATCGCGCGGGTCTTCCTGATCACGGCGGCGACCTTCGGCGGCATGAGTCTCTGGGGCTACACCACCAGCCGCGATCTCACCGGCTGGGGCTCGTTCCTGTTCATGGGCCTTATCGGCATCATCATCGCGTCCGTGGTCAATATCTTCCTTGCGAGCTCGGCGATGGGCTGGGTCATTTCGGTGGTGGGTGTCATCGTCTTCACCGGTCTGACCGCCTATGACACGCAGAAGATCAAGGAAATGTATTTCGAGGCGGACGAGGTTGCCGTCATGGGCCGCAAGGCCATCATGGGAGCCCTGCGTCTCTATCTCGATTTCATCAACCTGTTCGTGATGCTGCTCCGGATTTTCGGCAACCGCGAATAGTCCGGTTCGACTTTAACATTCGGAAATGCCCGGCCGTTGTGCCGGGCATTTTCGTTTCAGACGGCGGTGAGTTGCGGCTGCCGAATCAGCACGCGCAGCACCTGGGCCAGGTCGTGGCCGCGCTTCAGGATAAGCCCGCCCTGGGCAATCACCGCATAGAGCCCCTGCCGGCGGGCCAGCGTCGGGTCCTTGACGATGCAGTAGAGCGGCACTTCACTGGCGCGGCGGAAGATCGAGAAGGTCGCCTTGTCGCGGCCGAAATCGAGGGCGTAGTCGCGCCACTCGCCCGCCGCCACCCGGGTGCCGTAAACGCCCAGAATAATATTAAGCTCTTTCCGGTCGAACGCGATTTGCTCGGCGCGCCGGTTCGCACGGTGTCTGGCTTCGCTTGCTTCCGGCTGGGGGCCAGAACCCCAAGACCGGAACGGAACTATCGGTTCCGAATCACCCAATTGACCACCCTCGCGTTAGAAGCCGATGGGGCCTATCCATTGGGAATCATGGACCGCGCCGCCCGGCTTGGCAAGAGAGAGCGAAGAAAATTCCCCAGTTTCGCCGCAATCCGATCAAGCATTCGCCGTTTGGCGGGGCGATACAGTCAGCGTTGCCTCTAAGGCCCGGCTGGAGTTGAGGTACCGGAAATCTCAGCCCCCCAGCCCCCCGGAGCTTCTCTGTCCCGCCGGGCCGCCCTATCTCCCCATTCGTCAGTGAGGCGTTGCGTTGAGTTTGCGGCCGGTCGAAGGACCGGCCGCTTGTTGTTTTTTGGGTGTTGCCGCGGAGGCCCTAGTCACCACATACTGCTGGCCGAGGTTTTCCAGTGTCCACCACCGATCTCGTCCCACAACCGGTCAGCAAGTACCCGCGGGGTTCATACGGCGGCAGCGCCGTGCTCGAGAAGTCGGTTATCGGGGTCATCGTCATTGCGGCGCTGTATTTCGGCAGCGAACTTTTCGTGCCGCTCGCAATCTCGGTTCTGCTGGCTTTTTCCCTGTCGCCGGTCGTCCGCTTCCTGAGGCGGCGCAGCGTCCCGCAAGGGCTTGCCGTAACTGTGACGGTTCTGCTCACTTTTATGATCATTTTCATTTTCGGGGCGGTCGTCACCACTCAGGTGACCGAACTCGGCACCGAGCTTCCGCGCTATCAAGCGGCACTCAAGGAAAAGGTCAGGGCCATCAACACTTTGACGGGTGGAAAGGGCGGGGCCATCGACCGCGCCAGCGATACGCTGCGGGATCTGCAGCAGGAGCTTGAGAAAGGCAGCGCCGACAATCAGGCCCCGGCGCCGCCCCGCGGCAGAGTTGAATCCGATCGGGACGGTGTCAAACCAATCCCGGTAGAAATCCGTCTCCCGCCGCCCACCGCACTGCAGCAAATAGAATCGATCATTGCGGTTACCTTGTCGCCGGTAGCAACGGTGGGAATCATCATTGTGTTCGTCATCTTTCTGCTTCTACAGCAGAAAGATGTGCGTGACCGCGCGATACGGCTATTGGGAGCGCACGATCTGGAGCGGACCACGGTCGCCCTCGACGACGCGGGACGGCGTCTCAGTTCCTATTTTCTGATGCTCGTTCTCATGAATGCAGGCTTCGGGGCCGCCATCGGCCTTGGTCTATGGTTCATCGGAATTCCCACTCCGGTCTTGTGGGGCATTCTGGCGATGCTGATGCGTTTCATGCCGATGGTGGGGGTGTTCATCGCCGCGGCCATCCCGGGGGTGTTGGCCGCAGCTGTCGATCCCGGATGGTTCATGCTGGGAGCGGTCGTTACGCTTTATCTGGCCGCGGAAGGCATCATGAATTTGGTTGTCGAACCGCTGCTGCAAAGTTCGTCGACCGGCCTGTCTGTGCTCGCCATTTTGCTGGCTGCGGCTTTTTGGACGCTGCTGTGGGGGCCGATCGGCCTCTTGCTGGCGGTGCCGCTGACCGCGGTCCTGGTCGTTCTGGGCCGCCATGTCGAGGGTCTCAACTTCCTCCACGTCCTTCTGGGGGATACGCCGCCGCTGACACCGGCCGAAAGCTTCTATCAGCGGATGCTGGCGAACGATCCCCATGAAGCAGCCGAACAGGCCGAAAAACTTCTGAAAGAAAAGCCGCTCATCGACTACTACGACGATGTCGTGATGGAAGGCTTGCGGCTTGCCCAAACCGACGCCGACTTGCAGAAACTGGAACTGTCGCGCCTGCCCGATATCCGTAATGCCGCTGTAAGCATGATTGAGGCGCTTTCCGAGCAGCTGGCGGAAAGCGGCAAGGAAACCCTCGACGCCGCCGCCGAACTCCCGGAGGCTTGGCGCGAGGAAGGTGCCGTAACCTGCGTTGCTGGCCAGTCGGCGCTCGACGAACTTGGGGCGATCATCCTGACGCAGCTCCTGCGGCACCAGGGTTTCAAGCCGAAACTGATGAGCATGGCGGACGTATCCACCGCCCACATGCAGGGTGCTGAAATCACCGGCGTCAAACTCGTCTGCATTTCCATGCTGGATATCGAGCATCGCGGGGCCTACCTGAAATTTCTCGTTCGCCGCCTGCGCCGAATCCTGCCGGGCGTGAGTTTGCTCGCCGGCTTGTGGAAGCACGATGAGAACGACGTCCGGCAGATGGAAATCGTTCGCAGCGTCCCCGTCGACGGAAGGGTGACGTCGCTGGCAGAAGCCGTTACTTATTGCCTTAATCAGGCCTCGAAAGACGTGAAGGCTACCGAGACACAGCCAGCCGCCGAGACGGCAGCCTGACCTCTTGACGGCTCGACCTTCAAACCCGATATCGCTGGCCGGATTTGCATCCATCAACGAGGACGACATGGCCAAGGCGGCGACCAAGACACCGGCTTCCGAGACCCCGCAATCCCATCAATTTCAGGCGGAAGTGACGAAGCTTCTGCATCTCATGGTGCATTCGGTCTATTCCGACCGCGACGTGTTCCTGCGCGAGCTCATTTCCAACGCCGCCGACGCCCTCGACAGGCTGCGCTATGAGGCGATCGCCAGACCGGAACTCCTCGGCGGCGACGGATCGCTTGCCATCACCATCACGCCGGACAAGAAGGCCAAAACCCTCACCGTTGCCGACAATGGCATAGGGATGAACCGCGACGAACTCATCGACAATCTCGGCACTATCGCCAAGTCGGGCACTCAGGCCTTCGTCGAGACTGCCAGGCAGGCCAAGGGCGATCTTCATCTGATCGGCCAGTTCGGCATCGGCTTCTATTCGGCCTTCATCGTCGCCTCCAGGGTCGATGTGATCTCCAGGCGGGCCGGCGCCGAGGCAGCCTTCATATGGTCATCGGAGGGCGCGGGGAGTTTCACCGTCGCACCCGCCGAGGCGGCAGCCCGCGGCACCGCGATCGTGCTGCATCTCAAGGACGATGCCACGGAATTTCTCGAGGACTGGAAGATCGAAAGCGTGGTCAGGGCCTATTCCGACCACATCGCGCACCCGATCAAGCTCTCGATCGGCAAGGAAACGGCGCGGCAGATCAATACGGCGAATGCCATATGGACGCGGCCCAGGTTCGAGGTGACAGCGGAGAGCCACAAGGAATTCTTCGGTCATATTTCCGGCAGCTATTCCGATCCGGCGCTGACCATCCACTACCGCGCCGAAGGCCGCCATGAATACACGGTGCTGCTCTATGTTCCGGGCGAGCGGCCCTTCGATCTCTACGATCCGGAGCGGCGCGGCCGCCAGAAGCTCTATGTGAGGCGCGTCTATATCGCCGACGACGCGGAGCTGTTGCCGCCCTATCTGCGCTTCGTGCGCGGCGTCATCGACAGCGAGGACATGCCGCTTAACATCTCGCGCGAAATGCTGCAGAACAATCCGCAAGTGGCGGCGATCCGCAAGGCGGTGACCAACAAGGTCATCGGCGAGCTGAAGAAATCGGCGGAGACGGACGAGGCTGGATTCAAGAAGGTGTGGGAGGTTTTCGGACCGGTCCTGAAAGAGGGCCTCTATGAGGACATGGAACGCCGCGACCAGCTTTATGACATTGCCCGCTTCAAAACCACCAAGGGCTCCTGGGTGAGCCTCAAGGACTATGTCGCGGGGTGCAAAGAAAACC
>JANMQB010000002.1:0-8350 GCA_031370155.1 Hyphomicrobiales bacterium
GGCGCCCACCGCACCTCGATGCTGCAGGATGTCGAAGCGGGCCGTCCGACGGAACTCGACGCGCTGCTCGGCGTTGTTACAGAACTGGCAGCGCTCACCGGCATTGCCACACCCAGCTTGCAATTGGTCTACGATCTCACCAAGTTCCGTTCCCGGGTTCGGTAAAGTTTCCTCACTATCAAGGAGGTCGGATCATGCGTCTCGATAATGAAAAGCCCAGCGACAATATCGAGGACCGCCGCGGCCAGGGCGGTGGTTTCGGCTTTCCGCGCGGCGGTGGCGGCCGCGGCATCAACATACCCATGGGCGGCCGCGGCGGCGGCCTGAGCATCCGCACCGTCATCCTTCTCATTATCGTCTATTTCGCCCTCAAGTGGATTTTCGGCATCGATCTGCTGCAGATGATCAATGGCGGCGGCGTGCAGAATCCGGGCGGCACAAGCACCGAGATCACGGTTCCCGGCGGCAGCACCGATGTGACTGGCGCGGGAGGCGATACGGTTGGCGGCACCGGGACGGCGGATGTGACCGGCGATGCCGGAAAACAGTTCGTGGCCCGGGTGCTGGGCTCGACCGAGCGCGTCTGGGACGGTATTTTCCAGAACATGAACCGGCAATATGACCAGCCGAAACTGGTGCTGTTCACCGGCTTCGTGCAATCGGCCTGCGGCATGGCGCAATCGGCGATGGGGCCGTTCTATTGCCCTGGCGACCGCAAGGTCTATATCGACCTCTCTTTCTATCAGGACATGAAGAACCGGCTCGGCGCGACCGGCGATTTCGCCGAGGCCTATGTCATCGCCCACGAGGTGGGCCATCATGTGCAGAACCTGTTCGGTATCGCCGACAAGGTCACGCAGGAGCGCATGCGCGTCTCCGAGGAAGCGGGCAATGTTCTTTCCGTGAAGATGGAACTGCAGGCCGATTGCTATGCCGGAATCTGGGCGAAGCAGGCCGATGCCTCGGCCAAGATCTTGGAACAGGGCGACATCGAGGAAGGTCTCAACGCCGCCGCCGCCATCGGCGACGACCGGCTGCAGAAGCAGTCGCAGGGCTACGTGGTGCCGGAATCCTTTACCCACGGCACGTCAGAGCAGCGGGTGCGCTGGTTCAAGACCGGGCTGGCGGCGAGCGACATCGGCGCCTGCGATACATTCCAGGCCGCCGGGCTTTAGACACAGGTCATTTCTTCTGTTTGATAAAGGTCAAGGCGGCAACCCCGTCTGCTGCGCTATTTGAGGGTGCAATCTTGGCAATGGAGTGGAAGATGACGAAGAAAATCCTGTGCGCGACCGATGGCACCGCCCATTCGGAACATGCGGTTCAGCTCGCCGCCGAAATGTCGGCGAAATTCGGCGCCGACCTCGCCGTCTGCGTCGTCAATGTGGCGCGCGGCGGCGCCCGCGGCCCCTTGATCTATACGATGGAAGACAGCGACGTGAAGCGGGTGCTCGATGGCGCCGCCGCCGCCGCCAAAAAGGCCGGCGCCAGGAAAGCTCAGGAGGTGGCGCTGCGCAGCCGCGATGCCGCCACGGCGATCGTTCAATACGCGGAGGAAAACGGCTTCGACCACATTGTCACCGGCACCGGCGACAAGCACGGCGTCTCGCGCCTGGTGCTGGGCTCGGTGGCGGCCCAAGTGGCCAGCCACGCGCATTGCACCGTGACCGTGGCGCGCTGAATAGCGGGCTCCTAAGGCGCGATTGCCGGCGGTCGAAACACCGGGAAACTTCGCCTCGCCCATGGCGCGGAGCATTGCGGTTCCAATCCGTGTCGCTATGCTGGCCCTGAACGGGGTGAAAAGCGTGGCGAGAGGCAGCAGGAAAAGCGGGCCACAGGCACAATTTGCGGGCAGCGACCTGACCGGCTCGTCGGCCAAGTCGCTCAACAAGGCGATCGATATACTGTCGGCGTTGGGGCAGGTGCCGGAAGGCATGAGCCTGCCCGATATTGCGCTGATGGTGGGCCAGCCCAAGTCGACGATCCACCGCCTGCTGACCGCCCTCGAAGGCCGCCGCTTCGTGCGCTACGAATCCGATGCGCGGCTGTGGAAGATCGGCGTCGAGGCCTTCGTCATCGGTTCGGCCTTCCTGCGCAACCGCGACATCGCCGCCTTCGCGCGGCCGGTGATGCAGGCGCTGGTCAACGACAGCGGCGAAACGGCGAGCCTCTATATCGACGATGACGGCGAGATCGTCTGCATCGGCCAGGTCGAATGCCGCCAGACCATGCGGGTGATCGCCAGACCCGGCGGCCGCGCCAAGATGCACGCCTCGGGTTCCGGCAAGGCGCTGCTCGCCTATTATCCGGCGGCAAGACTCGACCAGATCGTCGAACGCCACGGTTTGCCGGCGTCAACGGAAAAGACCATCAACACGCCGCAGGCGCTGCGCCGCAATCTCGAAGCGGTGCGCGTGAACGGCTTTGCCGTCGACGACGAGGAAAATGCCCTCGGCATCCGCTGCGTCGCCGCCCCCGTCTTCGACCATGCCGGCGAGGCGATCGCCGCGATATCGATTTCGGGACCGGCCTCGCGCATCGGCGACGCCCGCATTGGGCCGCTTGGCGAAAGGGTGCGCGGCGCCGCAAGGAGCCTGAGCAAATCCCTTGGCGGCAGCGAAACCGGCTCCGTCATTCCACCGGAATTAACATATAAGTAATTGGAATATATAAATTATTTAGCGTCGTCCCATAATTCGAAATGCCGTCCCGGAATATGGACTGACCCCGGGCGGCACTGTTAAAAGGAAACTACGCAAGACCGATCCGCCGGGAGTGAACCCATGCCGCGCATGAACGCCGCCGCCGCCGCCGTTGCCGTGCTTGAACTGGAAGGGGTGCGCACCGTGTTCGGCGTGCCCGGTGCCGCCATCAATCCGGTCTATGCCGGCATGCGCCCGAAGAACTCGATCCGCCACATTCTGGCCCGCCATGTCGAGGCCGCTTCCCACATGGCCGAAGGCTTCACCAGGGCCGCGCCCGGCAATATCGGCGTGTGCATCGGCACCTCGGGCCCCGCCGGCACCGACATGATCACCGGCCTCTATTCGGCCTCGGCCGATTCGATCCCCATTCTCTGCATCACCGGCCAGGCGCCGCGGGCTCGTCTGTACAAGGAGGATTTCCAGGCGGTCGATATTGAATCAATCGCCAAGCCAGTCACCAAATGGGCGGTCACCGTGCGCGAGCCGGCGCAAGTTCCCTTCGTCTTTCAGCAGGCCTTCCACATCATGCGCTCCGGCAGGCCCGGTCCGGTGCTGATCGATCTGCCATTCGATGTGCAGATGACGGAGATCAATTTCGATCCCGACACCTATCAGCCGCTCGCTGTCCACAAGCCCAAGGCAAGCCGCGCCCAAATCGACAAGGCCTTCGCCATGCTGAACGAGGCGGAGCGTCCGCTGATCGTGGCGGGCGGCGGCATCATCAATGCCGATGCCTCGGCGGCACTCGTTGACTTCGCCGAGACGACCGGCGTGCCGGTGATCCCGACGCTGATGGGCTGGGGCACGATCCCCGACGATCATCCGCTGATGGTGGGCATGGCGGGGCTGCAGACCAGTCACCGCTATGGCAATGCCACGCTGCTGGCTTCCGATTTCGTGCTCGGCATCGGCAACCGCTGGGCCAACCGGCACACCGGGTCCACCGACAAATACATGGAAGGCCGCAAGTTCGTGCATGTCGACATCGAGCCCACCCAGATCGGCCGCGTGTTCATGGCCGACTACGGCATCGTCTCCGATGCGGGCGCCGCCCTCGATCTTTTCGTCGCGGTGGCGAAGGATTGGAAAAAGGCGGGGAAGCTCAAGGACCGGAGCGCCTGGGTTGCTCAATGCCGCGAGCGCAAGCGCACCATGCAGCGTCGCACCCATTTCGACGATGTGCCGATCAAGCCGCAGCGCGTCTATGAGGAGATGAACAAGGCTTTCGGCCGCGACACCTGCTTTGTCTCGGCCATCGGCCTGTCGCAGATCGCCGCTGCCCAGTTCCTGCATGTCTACAAGCCGCGCCACTGGATCAATTGCGGCCAGGCGGGGCCTTTGGGCTGGACCATTCCGGCAGCCCTCGGTGTGGTTGCCGCCGAGCCGAAGACGGAGGTCGTGGCGATTTCCGGCGACTATGACTTCCAGTTCCTCATCGAGGAATTGGCCGTCGGCGCCCAGTTCAACATGCCCTACATCCATGTGCTGGTGAACAACTCCTATCTCGGACTGATCCGCCAATCGCAGCGCGGCTTCCAGATGGATTACTGCGTGCAGCTCGCCTTCGACAACATCAACTCGCCGGAACTGAAAGGCTATGGCGTCGATCATGTGAAAGTGGTCGAGGGATTGGGTTGCAAGGCCATCCGCGTGACCGAGCCCGGCGGCATCCTTCCCGCCCTGAAACAGGCGCAGAAATGGAGGGACGAGTTCCGCGTGCCCATCGTGGTCGAGATCATTCTCGAGCGCGTCACCAATATTTCCATGGGCACCGAGCTTGCCAACGTCACCGAGTTCGAGGAACTTGCCAAGGATGCGGCGGGTGCGCCGACCGCCATCGCCCTTTTGGATTGAGGATCGATCGTCATGCCGAAATTCGCCGCCAATCTTTCGATGCTGTTCAACGAGGCGGGATTTCTCGACCGCTTCGCCGCCGCCGCCAAGGCGGGTTTCAAGGGTGTCGAGTATCTCTCGCCCTTCGATTACCCGGCGAGCCAGATCGCCGAACTGCTGGGCAAGCACGGGCTCACCCAGGTCCTGTTCAACCTGCCGGCCGGAAACTGGGGCGCCGGCGAACGCGGCATCGCCTGTCACCCCGATCGCATCGGTGAATTTCAGGGCGGTGTCGGCAAGGCCATCGACTATGCCAGGGTACTGGGCAACAGGCAGGTGAACTGCCTCGCCGGCATTGTTCCCAAGACCATCGCCCCCGAGAAGGCCGAAGAGACCTTTATCGCCAATCTCCGCTTCGCCGCGGCAAAGCTCAAGCAGGCGGGCATCCTGCTGATCGCCGAGCCCATCAACAGCAACGACATTCCGGGCTTCTTCCTCAACCGCTCGGCCCAGGCCATCGCCATCTTCGATCACGTGGGTTCGGATAATTTGAAGCTGCAATATGATATCTATCACATGCAGCGCATGGAAGGAGAGCTGGCCCGGACCATCGAGCGCCTGATGCCGCGCATCGCCCATATCCAGATCGCCGGCAATCCGGGCCGCAACGAGCCCGATATCGGCGAGATCAACTATCCCTATCTCTTCGCCCTGATCGACCGGCTTGGCTATGCGGGCTGGATCGGCGCCGAATACAAGCCGGCCAAGACCACGGTCGAAGGTCTGGGCTGGATGAAACCATGGAGGCAGTGACATGAAAGTCGGATTCATCGGGCTTGGCATCATGGGCCGTCCCATGGCCGGGCATCTCATGAAGGGCGGCCACACGCTCTATCTCAACACCCGCGGCAATGTGCCGGAGGAGTTGACCGCCGCGGGCGGTGTCGCCTGCGCCACAGCGGCCGATGTAGCGCGCCAGGCCGATGTCGTCATCATGATGCTGCCCGATACGCCCGATGTGGAAAAAGTGCTGTTCGGCAAGGGCGGCGTGGCCGAGGGCTTGAGCAAGGGCAAGACCGTCGTCGACATGAGCTCGATCTCGCCCATCGAGACGAAGCGCTTCGCCGCCCAGATTGCGGCATTGGGTTGCGATTATGTCGACGCCCCCGTCTCCGGCGGTGAAGTCGGCGCCAAGGCGGCAACCCTCACCATCATGTGCGGCGGCAGCGAGCCGGCTTTCGCCCGCGTCAAGCCGCTGCTCGATCTCATGGGCAAGAACATTACTCTCGTCGGCGGCAATGGCGATGGCCAGACCACCAAGGTGGCAAACCAAGTGATCGTGGCGCTCACCATCCAGGCGGTGGGCGAGGCGCTGCTCTTTGCCTCCAAGGCGGGGGCCGATCCGGCCAAGGTGCGCCAGGCGCTGATGGGCGGCTTTGCCTCGTCGAAGATTCTCGAAGTCCACGGCGATCGCATGGTGAAGCGCACCTTCCAGCCGGGCTTCCGCATCGCGCTGCACCAGAAGGATCTCAATCTCGCCCTCGACGGCGCCAGGGCCCTTGGCCTGTCGCTGCCCAATACGGCGGTGGCGCAACAGATGTTCAGCGCCTGTGTCGCCAATGGCGGTGCCGCCTGGGACCATTCGGCACTGGTCAAGGCGCTCGAACTCATGGCAAATCACGAGATCGGTGCCAGGACGAGTTGAGGGGCGAAGATGACATCATCGGGCCGAGACTCCCGCGCGATTTTGCGCGCGCTGTTCGATGCCGCGATCGATGCCGCCGATCCGCTGCGCGCCGTCGCCGCCAAACTGCCCAAACCGCCCAAAGGCCGCACCGTGGTGATCGGTGCCGGCAAGGCCGCCATTCAGATGGCCGCCGCGGTCGAGGCCAACTGGCCGGGACCGCTCGAAGGCTTCGTGGTGGCGCCGCACGGATATGCCTCGGCCTTGCAGCGGATCGAGGTGGCCCATGCCCGTCATCCGGTGCCCGATCAGGCAAGCCTCGCGGCGGCGGAAAAGGCGCTGGCGCTGGCTTCGACGCTCGGCAAGGACGATCTGCTGATCGCGCTCATGTCCGGCGGCGGCTCGGCGCTGATGTCGATGCCCGCTCCCGGCGTTGCCATGGACGAGAAGCTCGGGCTTGTCGCCGCGCTGCTAAAGTGCGGCGCCAACATCGCCGAGCTCAACTGCGTGCGGAAACACGTCTCCGCCGTCAAGGGCGGCAGGCTCGCCCAGGCGGCGGGTGCGGCGGCCATCCACACGCTGGTGATTTCCGATGTGCCGGGCGACGATCCGGCCATCGTCGCCTCGGGACCGACGGTTGCCGATCCGACATTCAAGCGCGATGCACTTGCCATCCTCGAACGCTACCGGCTCGATATTCCGGCCGCGGTGCGCCGCTGGCTCGAAGCGCCCGATGAGGCGCGCCAGCCCTTGCGCGGCGATAATGAAGTGCGCGTCATCGTCTCGCCGCAGGCGTCTTTCCGCGCGGCCTCCGCCAAGGCGAGGCAGATGGGATTGAACGTGCTCTATCTCGGCGACCGCATCGAAGGCGAGTCGCGCGAAGTGGCCAAGGTCCATGCTGGGCTTGCCTTGCAGATTCTGCAGAATGACGAGCCGGTGCGCAAACCCTGCGTCGTGCTGTCAGGCGGCGAAACCAGCGTCACGGTGCGGGGCAAGGGCAGGGGCGGCCGCAATGTCGAGTTCATGCTCTCCTTGGCGATCGCGCTGGCGGGCGAGAAGTCCATTCATGCGCTGGCCGGCGATACCGACGGCGTCGACGGCATGGAGCAGATCGCCGGGGCGCGTATTTCGCCCGATACGCTGGACCGCGCCCGCGGCCTTGGCCTCGACGCCATGGCCTTCCTGGAGAATAACGACGCCCACAGTTTCTTCGAGACGCTCGGCGATCAGATAATCACCGGCCCGACCCAGACCAACGTCAATGATTTCCGGGCCATTCTGATAGGCACATGAGGCCCTGCCATGAAGGCATCGGAGTCGTTCATCGCCATCGCCTACCGCTATTTCATGGCGGTGGCGGAGACTGGCTCGGTGCGCGCCGCCGCCCGCCAATTGAATGTCGCGGCCTCCGCCATCAGCCGCCAGTTGATCATGCTCGAGGCTCAGATGGGCATCGCGCTCTTCGACCGCAGCGGCCGCAATCTCGAACTGTCGCCAGCGGGCGAGGTGCTGCTGCGGGGCTTGCGCGCCGCATCCCAGGGCCATGAGGAGACCCTCGATCACTTGAGCGCGCTGCGCGGCCTGAAGCGCGGCCGCGTCAGGGTGGCAACCGTCGAAAGCATTTCCGTTTCCGTGCTGCCCGACGTGCTGCTCGAGTTCGCCAACCGTTATCCCGGCATCCAGGTGACGGTGACGGTTGCTGGTTCCGATGCGGTGACCGAGCTGGTGCGCGATCATCACGCCGATGTTGGCTTCACTTTCAATCCCACCGCATTCGAAGGTCTCGAAGTCGAGATGACCCGCGACCTGCAACTGGGCACCACCATGGCACCCAGCCATCCGCTGGCCAAGGCGAAGCGGCTGACGCTCGCCGAATGCCTCGCCTATCCGGTCGCCTGGCCGTCGCGGGGCTTGAGCCTCAGGGCCATTCTCGATCGCGCCACCTCATCCATGACCCGCCAGCCGCAGCCCGCCTTCGAATGCAATTCGCTCCGCCTCATGGCCTCGCTCGCCAGGCGCGGCAGTTGCATCGCCTTCCAGACGCCGGTCGGCATCGAGCAGGAACTGGCGGGCGGAGCGTTGGTCTTCGTGCCGCTGCAGGACCGCCGCCTCACCGCCGACCGGTTGA
>JANMQB010000010.1:0-5233 GCA_031370155.1 Hyphomicrobiales bacterium
CGCTCTAACCCCGCGACCTACACGGGCGCCTTCACGCCGATTCGCGACTGGTTCGCCGGCTTGCCGGAGGCCAAGGCGCGCGGCTACGGGCCGGGGCGCTTTTCCTTCAACGTGAAGGGCGGGCGCTGCGAGGTCTGCCAGGGCGACGGCGTCATCAAGATTGAGATGCACTTCCTGCCCGATGTCTATGTCACCTGCGACGAATGCCACGGGCACCGCTACAACCGCGAGACGCTGGAGATCAAGTTCAAGGACAAATCGATCGCCGACGTGCTCGACATGACGGTTGCGGAAGCGGCGGAATTCTTCCGCGCGGTGCCGAGCGTGCGCGACAAGATGGAGACGCTGCAGCGGGTCGGGCTGGGCTATATCCATGTCGGCCAGCAGGCCACCACGCTGTCGGGCGGCGAGGCGCAGCGCGTCAAGCTCGCCAAGGAACTGTCGCGGCGCGCCACCGGGCGCACTTTGTATCTGCTCGACGAGCCCACCACCGGGCTGCATTTTCACGACGTGCGGAAGCTGCTCGAGGTGCTGCACGAGCTGGTCGACCAGGGCAATACGGTGGTGGTGATCGAGCACAATCTCGAAGTCATCAAGACCGCCGACTGGATCATCGATCTCGGCCCCGAAGGCGGCGACAGCGGCGGCGAGATCGTCGTGGCGGGAACGCCCGAGGACGTGGCGCGCGAGAAGCGGAGCTATACGGGGCAGTATCTCAAGGGCGTGCTGCGGCGGGGGAAGAAAGAGGCTGCGGAGTGAGCGAGACGCTTGAACGCGTATGGAAATTCGTTGCCATTGGCGCAATCCGTTTGTCGGAACACGGGTATGAAGAAATTGAAGAAGATGATATATCAGTGGAGGAAGCTATTGCCGGTCTGGCGGATTGCCGAGTTGTGGAAGACTATCCTGACGCTTGGAAGGGCCCGAGTGTGCTAGTTCTGGAAAATCTGAAATCTGGCAGTCGAATTCACGCTCTCTGGGGCATTCCCAAGGGTGGCGAGCAAGTGGCGGTGCTGATTACAGCCTATCGGCCGGATGCAGCGAAGTGGCTTTCCGACTTGCTGACGAGGCGAACTAAATGACAAAAACCATTACAAAGCGTGTACGTGCCGGAAACTACATGGCGGAAGTGAAGGTGGAGTTGATTCCAGACGACGGTTCCTGGGGTCCCTATCTTTCTGCAAACGACGCGTTGAAGCTCGATCGCGTCCGCCAGGCGCTTAAGCAGGGCGACATCGCCGCTGCCTCAAAAGAAGCTGAAGTGTTCGAATTGCTATCGTTGACGGCATAGCGCCCGACACACGATCTCAGTTAAAAACGCGGCGGCGACGAGATCGTGGTGGCGGGAACGCCCGAGGACGTGGCGCGCGAGAAGCGGAGTTACACGGGGCAGTAATTGAAGGATGTGCTGTGAAGGGGGAAGAAGGAAGCGGCGGAGTGAAAGAGATGTCCAGCTTTGCGCAAGATGAAGACGCTCTTGACTATCCATTTGAGCGAATACCTTCACGTATTTTTTTAGACACAAATATCATCGACACAGTGGTGAAGTATGGAGAGTATGTTTTCGAGGAACGGCCATTGGATGACGCGATTCCAACTGATAGGCGAGATGATGTTCTTGCGTTATGCCGAGTCTTCACTGTTGGACAGCGCGCATGCTGGGACTTACGGGCTTCCAGTAAGTCATTCGCAGAACTTTCCGCGACACCCGACACCGATCTCCGAGAGCGACTTCTGGACTACGGGCTGTGCCTTGTCGATCCGACAGATTCGGAAACTTAGTTCTACGCCGGGGACTTGGCTCGACGGCTGACTGGATCGAAGTTCATGAATGGAATACCTGACCATGCTGATCGCGAGCTAATTGCACACGCAATTGCTATGCAGTGTGATGCCTTTTGTACGCGGGACATTCGATCCATACACTCAAAGCGTCATAAACTTAGAAGGTTGCCAATCCGAATCTTGACGCCACACGAGTGGTGGCTGCATGTTCGCCCTTGGGCAGGACTGTGGATTTGATTGTTGGATTGCCGGTCTATATTCTTGTTCACCACACCGTCTCCACCCCGAACGCCTTAAACACCGGATCGATAGTCACCAGTGGCACGTTTTCGACAAGCGATTGTGCCGCGAGGAGGCGGTCGAAGGGGTCGCGATGCACGCCATCCAATTGCCCGCCCCGCAGTCCATGTGCCTGTGTCACGGCGAGTTCCCGATAGTCGAAATCCCGGCAGATGCGGCTGAAGTCACGGGCGATTTCCCGCGCCTCCGGCAGCTTGCCGATGCGGACCTTGGTGGCGATCTCGAAAGCCGAAACCGAACTCACATGGATTCGATTGGACCTGCTCTCCAGCAGTTGTTTTTGCCGTTCGCCAAGCCGCTTGTCGGCGAGGAGCATCCACAGCAACACATGGGTATCAAGGATCAAATCCATATTTGCCTTCCCAGGCATCCAGTTCATCATCGGGGAGCGGGTCGAAGAAGCTGTCGGGAATCGTGAATTTGCCCTTCCAGGCACCGTACCCCCTCGATTTCCTCTCCACAGGCTCGATCGGCGAAAGTTTCGCGATCTGTTTGTCGCCGCGCGCGATGATGATCTCCTCGCCGGCTTCGACGCGCTTGAGAAGCTTGGAGAGCTCGGTCTTGGCCTTGTGGATGGTGACAATGGTCATGGAGTGAGCTTAGCTAAGTGGTTAGCTAATGTCAAATTGCCGTAGAATTATTATGTAACTGTACTTGATACATATTGTTAATAGGTATATATAGGAGTTACAGATCAACTCCAACAAAGGCAACTCCCATGAATACCAGCATCATCCCCTCCTCCTGGTCCGGCCCGATCCTGTCGCTCCTGCGCATCGTTTCCGGCCTGCTTTTCCTGGCCCACGGCACGGCGAAGTTCGTCCAATGGCCCTATGTCGATGTGTTCAAGGACGGCGTGCCGCTGGCCTCGCTGATCGGTTTCGGCGGCGTCCTTGAAATCGCTGGCGGCGTTCTCCTTGTGCTCGGCCTGTTCACGCGCCTCACGGCTTTCGTCCTCTCGGGTATGATGGCAGTCGCCTATTTCATGTTCCACGCTCCGGCCAGCCTCTACCCGATCATCAATCGAGGCGAACTGGCGATCATGTTCTCCTTTGTCTTCCTCTACTTCGCGGCGACGGGCGCGGGTCCGTGGAGCCTCGACGCCAAGCGCGCCTGAAGCTTTCCACAATCATGTCTTGATGGCCGGGCCAGTCCCGGCCATCTTCGTTTGAGACACAGGAAAACACCATGAACGCTCCCCTCGCCATCGTCACCGGCGGCTCGCGTGGCCTTGGATTTGAAACGGCCCGGCAATTGGGCAAGCTCGGCTACCGGCTGGTCATCGCCAGCAAGGACAAGAAGAGGCTCGAGGCGGCGGCGAAGGCGCTACAAGCTCAGGGCTACGATGTCACGGCGATGCCGCTCGATGTGGCCTCGTCCCGCGCGGTTGCGGCATTCGGCAAATGGGCGGCCAAGCTCGGCCCCGCCGCCGTGCTGGTAAATGCAGCCGGTATCCTGCCGGAGACCAGCGGCGCCTATTCCGGCAAGGGTGCCACGGTACTGGGCGCCGGCGACAAGGAAGTCGTCGCTACGCTGACCGTGAACGCCATCGGTGCCTGGCGGCTCTGCAAGGTGATTGCGCCGCGGCTGGCCGACAACGGGCGGATCGTCAATGTCTCCTCCGGCATGGGCGCTCTCACCGAGATGGGCTCGGGCTATTTCGGCTATCGCGGCTCCAAGGCCGCCCTCAATGTGCTGACCCGCACCCTGGCGAATGAACTCAAGCCGCGCGGCATCATGGTCAATTCCATCTGCCCCGGCTGGGTCAAGACCGACATGGGCGGCCCCAATGCCACGCGCACGGTGGAACAGGGCGCCTCCGGCATCGTCTGGGCCGCCACCCTGCCCCCGGGCGGGCCGTCGGGCGGCTTCTTCCGCGACGGCCAGGCGATCGCCTGGTAACTTCTAGCCCTGCCGTTCCTTGCGGAGCTTCGCCCAGTATTCCAGACGCTTCCTCACTTCCCGCTCGAAGCCGCGCTCGGGCGGATCGTAGTAGGTCTCGCGCGGCATGCCGTCGGGAAAATAGTTCTGGCCGGAAAAGGCCTCGGGCTCGTCGTGGTCGTAACGGTAGCCGGCGCCGTATTCCTGTTCCTTCATCAGCCGCGTCGGTGCGTTGAGAATGATCTTGGGAGGCGCCAGGGAGCCGGTTTCCTTGGCGCGGCGGGTGGCCGCCGAGAAGGCCGCGTAGGCGGCATTGGATTTGGGCGCGGTGGCGATATAAATCGCCGCCTGGGCCAGCGCCAGTTCACCCTCGGGGGAACCCAGGAAATCGAAGGCGTCCTTGGCCGCCAAAGCGTGCTGCAAGGCCTGCGGGTCGGCAAGTCCCACATCCTCGATCGCCATGCGCACCAGGCGGCGCGTCAGGAACAAGGGGTCTTCGCCCGCCACCAGCATGCGCGCCAGATAATAGAGCGCGGCATCGGGATCGGAGCCGCGCACCGACTTGTGCAGCGCCGAAATCAGGTTGTAATGGCCGTCGGCCGCCTTGTCGTAGAGCGGCATGCGCTTCTGCACAGTCTTCGCCAAGGTCTCTGGCGTCAGTGGCGCGGCACTCGCCGGCACGGCCGCGAAAATCTCCTCAACCAGATTGAGGAAATAGCGGCCATCGCCGTCGGCCATGGCGATCAGGGCGGCGCGCGCTTCCGCATCGACGGGAAGCACACGCTTCTCGAAAAGCTCGGCGCGGGCGGCGAGCGCATTCATGGCATCGGCATCGAGGCGGTTCAGCACCAGCACCTGGGCCCGCGACAGGAGCGCGCCGTTCAGCTCGAAGGAGGGATTTTCCGTGGTGGCCCCCACCAGAACGACGGTGCCGTCCTCTACATAGGGCAGGAAGGAATCCTGCTGCGACTTGTTGAAGCGGTGACTCTCATCGATGAAGAGCAGCGTGCCCCGGCCCTGCTCGCGGCGGATGCGGGCCTGCTCGAAGGCCTTCTTCAGATCGGCCACGCCGGAAAAGACCGCCGACATCTGTTCGAAGACAAGGCCGGTTTCGCCGGCGAGCAGCCGGGCGATGGTGGTCTTGCCGGTGCCGGGCGGTCCCCACAAGACGATCGAGGCCAGGCGCCCGGAGGCCAGCATGCGTGTCAAGACGCCGCCGGGACCGGCCAGATGATCTTGGCCGACTACCTCGGACAGCTTCCGCGGC
>JANMQB010000019.1:0-5223 GCA_031370155.1 Hyphomicrobiales bacterium
CAGCAGCGCCGTATCGGTCGGGCCGGGGGCCACGGCATTGACCAGAATACGCGGCGCCAGTTCGCGCGCCCAGGAACGCGTCAATCCCAATATCGCCGCCTTCGTCGCACAATAGACCGAGGCGTTGGCGCGGCCTAGAAAAGCGAGTTCCGAAGCAATATTGATGATCCGGGCCCCATCGCCAAGATGCGGCAGGGCCTCGCGGGTGACGAGGATGGCGCCACGGACGTTCACGGCGAAATGCCGGTCGATATGTTCGGCGGTGATCGACGCGATCGGCGCCTCGCGCATGATGCCGGCATTGTTGACCAGAACATCCACCCCGCCGAGTTCGCGTACGGCGCGGGAAACCCCGCTGACGATATCGTCCTCGCGCGCCAGATCGCAAGGGAAGATGCGCGGGGGGCCGGAATGCTCTGCAAGATCGAGACCGATGACACGTGCCCCTTTCTCCTGAAACATGGTTGCCGCGGCTTTGCCGATACCGTTCGCCGCTCCGGTAATCAGAACACGCATTCCGTGAAGCGGAGTCACCATGGCACCTCTCCCCTGTCGACGCCCAGCGACTGGCCGGTGATGTTACTGGCGCGATCGGAGGCCAGAAACAGATAGGTCTCCGCCATGTCCTCAGGCTCCATCAGTCCGCCAAGGGCCTGGCCCGCCACGATGCTTGCAAGTAGTTGCTGCTCGCCGACCTGGCGGCGCTCGGCCATAATGGAGAGCGAACGCATTGATGCCTCGGTCCGCACCCAACCGGGACAGACAGCATTGACCCTGATACCGCGCGGGCCCAGTTCTTTCGCCCAGGTTTTCGTCAGTCCGATCACGGCGTGCTTGGAGGCCACGTAGGCGCCAAATTCAGGCTCGGCCACACGCCCCCAGATCGAGGCCGTGTTGATGATGGCCCCGCCGCTCGCCATTTTCGGCAAAGCCCGGCGGGTCACGATCTGCGTCCCGATCACATTGACTTCGATAATGCGGCGGAAAGTTTCTTCGACATCCCGGCCGTCCTCGGCAAGCGGGGTGAGCCGTTCCAGGCCGGCGTTGTTGATCAGAACGTCGATATGCGACAAGGGGGCAAGCGCCGCGGCCACCGCCTCGCCGTCGGTAATGTCCGCAACGGCTCCGGTACCGCCGATCTCCCGGGCACGCGCCACGACATTGCCGTCATCGGCAATGAGGAGAAGCCGGGCGCCCGCCGCCGCGAAGCCCCTGGCGACGCCGAGCCCGATGCCGCGGCTCGCGCCCGTTATGACAGTCATCTTTCCGTCGAGCATGTAGCTCATGTCGCCACGCCGGAGACATTGCGGATGAGGTGCAACAGGTTGTTGCGCAGTTTGAAAAACGCCTGGCTTTCCCGGATTTCCAGGCCGCGCTCGCCGCCCAGAACCGAGGCCACATCGATGTCCTCGAGAATGTTCGCCGGGCGCGCCGAGAACAGGATGATCCGGTCGGCAAGAAACACGGCCTCCTCCACGTCATGGGTCACAAAAATGATGGTCTTTGCCTCTCTCGCCTGAATCTGGCGCAGTTCGACTTGCAGCCGCTCGCGCGTCAAGGCATCGAGCGCGCCGAAGGGCTCGTCCATGAGCAGCACGTCGGAGCCCGCCGCGAGGCTGCGGGCGATCGCCACGCGCTGGCGCATGCCGCCGGAAATCCGGCTTGGATAGGACTTCGCGAAGTCCTCAAGTCCGATAAGCTTGAGATAATGATGCAGCCGCTCGGCGCGTTCGGCCGGCGCGAGGTCGCGGCGGTAATGCATGCCGAAGGCAATGTTGCCTTCAACCGTCAGCCAGGGAAATGAAGAGTAGGACTGGAAAACCATGCCGCGCCGCCGGTCGGGTCCATGGATGGCCTGACCCTCGAGCCGGATCGTGCCGGACGTCGGCGTGTCGAGTCCGCCGACCATGCGCATGAGTGTCGTCTTGCCGCAGCCCGACGGGCCGAGAAACACGACGAGCGAATTGCGGGCGATGGCAAGCGAAGTTCCGAGCACCACGGGAACCATGCCGAAATTCTTGGTGACGCGATCGAATGTCAGGTAATTGTCGGTCATCGCGCCCGACTCAAAGGTACTTGAACATGCGGCGATGGAATGCCCGCAACAGCTGATCGGTAATCAGCCCGATCAGACCGATGACGACCACGCCGGCCATGACTTCCGGCGTCTTGACGTAGCGGCGCGCCGACCAGATCACAAAGCCGAGGCCGGAATCGGCGGCGACGATTTCCGCGATCACCAGATAGGTCCAACACCACCCCAAGGTGATGCGGAGATTGTCGACGAGCGAAGGCCCCATGGCGCGCAGCGCGACACCGGTCAGGACCTGGCGGGGCTTGGCTCCCAGCGTGAATGCGATTTCCACATATTCGTGCGGCACCCGCCGCATATCGTCGGCCACCATGAGCACCAGTTGAAAAAACGTCCCCAGCCACAGCAGAAATATCTTCGTCTCCTCGCCGACCCCAAACCAGATGATCGACAGCGGCACCAGCGCGGGGACCGGCAGATAGCGGATGAAATCGATTGTCGGCTCGAGAGCGGCGCCGACGATCCGGTAGCTGCTCATCAGGATTCCGATAGGGATCGCCATGGCCGCCGCAATCAAAAAGGCGATCCACACCCGCACCGTCGATACGGCCGTGTGCCAGAGAAGGCTCTGGGTCGTGAACATCGACCACATTGCCGTCACCACGTTGGTTGGTGAGGGAAGGAACTGGGGCGCGACCAAATGCGCCCGCGCCACGGCTTCCCACAACAACAGCAATGCGACGGCCATGACCGCGCCAACGGCGATCTCGGTTCGCAGCGGCGCCTTCCCCCGGAAGGTCAGCAGCTCGCGCATTTCAACGCCTGCCGCTCATATCGGCCGGAAGCCGGCGCAGGCTACGGGCCGGCGAGCTGGTTGATAACCGAGCTGTCGATCTGCTGATTGGAGTCGAGCTGGTTTTCGGCCGCGCCGTTCTCGAGATTGAGCGTCATCACCGTGTCGAAAATATCGTGTAGCTTGCCGCGCTGTCCGGGCTTTCCCATATGGCCGAGGGCTTCGCCGAGCGGTGTATAGGCAAGACTCGTTTTCAGGATTTCCTTCACCTCATCCGCCGTCAGGCCGTAATGCGCGGCGGCCAACTCGGCATATTTGTCCGGCTCGCTCTTGGCGTAGTCGATCGCCTTGTAAACGCACTTGAGGAAACTCGCATATTTCTTGGGATTGGCGGCGAGGTCGT
The DNA here is from genome assembly GCA_031370155.1 of Hyphomicrobiales bacterium. Taxonomy (GTDB): domain Bacteria; phylum Pseudomonadota; class Alphaproteobacteria; order Rhizobiales; family Aestuariivirgaceae; genus Aestuariivirga. The sequence goes on from JANMQB010000019.1 coordinate 3,229, forward strand.
CTTTTCGGGCGGTGATGATGTCGATGATTATGCCGGGGTAGTCCTTCGAGGAGGAGAAGACGCGGGCGCCCGGCCGCGTCGATACCTTCACCGCCTGTGACATGAAAGGTTCATAGGTGGCGATGGCGGCTATCGATGAATCGGCGAAGACGGCGGCTGTATCGGCCGTCGCGATGTCTTTGATCTTGAGGTCGCCCAGGGTCATCCCCGCCTTCTTGAGATCGAGCTGCAACAGCAGGCGGGCGGGAATGTTGGGTTCAGCGGCGATGGTCTTGCCCCTGAGCTCCGCAACCGACTTGATGGCATCGTCGGCTATGACGCCGTCGCCGCCAACCGACTCATCGATCGTGCCGATGATCACGCCGGGGGTCGAAGCGTCACGGGGGCGTCCCTGATGCTCGCCAACGGTCCGCATATCAACCTCGATATCGCCGCGCGCATAGGCCGCCAGCACATTGGTGCGGTCGTCCTCGAATTTGTAGTCGACCTCCAGGCCTTCTTCCTTGAAGCAACCGAGATCGTTGGCGACGTGCACGGGCGCGAAACCGAGCCAGGTCGGCGCCAGCATGCGGATGGTTTCCGCTGCGTCGACTGGTGTGGATGCAACCGCCATCAAAGCGGATACCGCTGCACTTGCGAAAAGATACTTCATGGTTTCCTCCCCGGACACTTTGATTTGAGTTTATGCCGAGTATTCGCCGAGTCAAAGTCTAACACAGGGGTGACTGGCAAAATTGTCGCTATTGAGCGGTCCTGCACGGCTCGCGGCGTGGCCGACCGGTGCCCGTCAGCTGGCCATGGATGACATTGTGCGGGAGCCGGGGCAGAATGCCCGCGACTGGGTTGGCCCCTCGGACTGCCCGTTGCTGAAAGGCGAGACCCATGATCAAGAACCCCATTCCCTGGCCCAACGGCGCCCGTTGCGCCTGCGCCATAACCTTCGATATGGACGCCGACAGCCTTATCCACATCGCACGGCCCAAGGACAGTCATGACCGGCTGTATCCGATTACCATGGGCCGCTACGGGCCTACAATCGCCATCCCACGAATCCTTGATACCTACCGGAAGTTTAGTCTGAAGCAGTCCTTCTTCATTCCCGCCTGGTGCATCGAACAATATCCGGCAGCCATCGAGGCGATCCTGAAGGATGGGCATGAGATCGGCCATCATGGCCTCATCCACGAAGACCCTGTCACTACGAAGGGAAAGGCCCAAAAAGCGGCTTTCGAGAAAGCCCTTGAAATCCACAAGAAGCGGATCGGCAAACCGCCGCGGGGCTACCGGGCGCCACTGTACAACGTAACCCAGCAAGTCGTCGATCTGCTGATCGCCAAGGGGTTTCTTTACGATTCTTCCCTGATGGCCGACGACATACCCTATCTGATGAAGACCAAGCGCGGCGGTCTCTGGGAAGCGCCAACGCATTGGGGCACCGACGATTGGCCGCCATTCGCCCATTATGCCGAGATCGACTATCTCATGCCGGTGAAGGCCCCTTCCGAAGGACTCAAAGCCTTCTGGGAGGAATTCGAGGCCCAGTACGACGCGGGCGGCTTCTGGATGGGCATCTGGCACCCCTTCCTGACCGGGCGTCTCGCCCGCTGGCGCCAGGTCGAACAATGGCTGGATCACACGCTCAAAACCAAGAGGGTATGGTTTGCCTCCCTCGAAGAGATAATCAATCACGTCAAAATGCTCTCGGCGAGCGGTCAATACCAACCAAGAGTGGAGCAACTGCCTTATTTCAAGGGGCCGGTCAGGCCGTGAGTGCAGGGTTAAGGTCAGCCGCAGGAGATCCATACGCAGACACTCAACAATATCGTCACATGAAAGATCACTTCAATTGAAGGCGTCGAGGGCAGGACGCCAGCACTGACCTGAGTCCAATAAGCTTCTCCAGATGCGTAGAGTCCGAAGCGTGGTGACGCCGGAGCGACCCCCACCCTTAATCCTGGCCGGCCGCTGCGCGGCGCTCGCAAGGGCTCGCCCCCG
>JANMQB010000042.1:0-2233 GCA_031370155.1 Hyphomicrobiales bacterium
CGCGCCATGGGCTTCTGCTTCTTCAATCAGGTGGCCATTGCCGCTCACCATGCCCGCCAGACCCATGGCGCCGAGCGCATCGCCGTGGTCGATTTCGACGTTCACCACGGCAACGGCACCCAGGACATTTTCTGGTCCGACCGCGACCTCTTCTACGGCTCGACGCACCAGATGCCGCTCTATCCCGGCACCGGCGCGCGCCGCGAGACGGGAGTGGGCAATATCTTCAACGCGCCGCTCCGCGCCGGCGATGGCGGCGTTGAGTTCCGCGAGGCCATGAGTTCGGTGATCCTGCCCGCCCTCGATGCCTTCGGCCCCGACCTGGTCATCGTCTCGGCCGGTTTCGACGCCCATCACCGCGATCCTCTCGGCAGCCTGCGGCTCACCGAGGCGGACTTCGCCTGGGTGACGTTGAAGATCATGGAGGCGGCGGACAAGCACGCCGGAGGCCGCGTTGTTTCCATGCTCGAAGGCGGCTATGACTTGCAGGGGTTGGCCGCATCGGCCGGCTTCCATGTGCAGGCGCTGATGCACGGCACGGGCGAATGGACCGGCCTACCTGCCGATCGAGAAACCGAGGACGACTTGCAATGACCGCCGCTGACGTCTCCGCCCTGTCCTTCGAGACAGCCCTCGCCGAACTGGAGAGCATCGTCGAGAAGCTCGAATCCGGCAAGGTCGATCTCGAGCAATCGATCTCGATCTATGAACGCGGCGAAGCCCTGAAGAAACATTGTGAAAAACTGCTCAAGGACGCCGAGGCCCGCATCGAGAAGATCACCTTGAGGCCGGACGGAACCCCGGCCGGAACCGAACCCCTGGACGTGGAGTGACGCGGGCGGCGGTCGCGGCGCTACGGCCCCGGGAGTTTCCGCACATGGACGACGGCAAATTCGTCCGCATAGGCGCGTTGCCAACCCGGCATCTTGTCAAGCAAACCGATCCTCGGATCGGCAGGTTCAAGAAGCGTCCAATCGATTTGGTATTTTTGCAATTGCTGCTCGAATAGCGCCTCCCCGCCGAGCTGCTGTGTCTTCACAACATCCGTAACGAACCCGCCGAGGAAAAGCTGTTCGGCACGGCCGTCAATGAACGTCTTGATGTCGTGAAAGATCAGCACCCCGCCGAAATTGAAGGAATTGTACACATTGCCGGATATTCCACGGCTCTTCACGTAGGCGATTGCGTCCACCGGCGCTGCCTTCTGGGGTGGCATGACCGCAGCCAGGACCGCAAATAAGCCGGCGGCAATCAGGACCGCCGCTGACAGCACCGAGGCGACGGGTACAAATCGTTCCGCGGCAAATCGTTCAAGCCAATCGCGGTTCTGCGTTCTCCACACGGCTATCGATACCGCGGGATACTGCCGGGAAATTTCCGTCGCCACGGCAATGGGGACCAGGAGGAAGAACACATAGCCGAATCTTGCATGCACCAGGAACATGTGCAGCGTGAAAAGCGCAAAAGCCGCTTTGCTCCAGGTCAAGCGCAATCGCAGCATCATCATGGCCAACAGAGCCACAAGCAAAGCGCCCTCGAGAATCCGGTCATCCCTCGCATTGAAAGGCTGCCACTCGCTAATGAACTGTGCCGCCTCGTTGCCTCTTGCCAATTCGAGGCTGATCATGAAGGGCTCGTAGGTGTAGGGGTGAATGAGCGTTACAAGCGGACTTAGAAGAACAAAAGCGCCCCATTTGATCATGAGGCTCATGTTTTTAAACCGCACCTGCTCGAACACATGCAGCATGGCAAAACCCGCAATCGCCAGCCCGAGCGTGAAACTGCCGTGCAAGTTGGCCCACAGCACAATGAGCGCGAGGAAACCGAAGTGCGGCGGCTTCAGTTTGTCCGCAGCGCGGAACAATCCGGCGGTCCAGACGACGGCGAGCACTATTGTCAGAAGGTGCGGGCGCGCCACGAATGTGGTGCTCGACAGGAAAATGGCAATGACCGCGATAACGGCGGCCAGGTGCGGGCGCAGCTCCGACGCTAGATAGAAATACGTCGCGAATAACGCGGCCGCGATTGCCAGTGCCGCCAGCAGGGTCACGCCATTCCACCCGCCGGCCGCGTAAGCCAGGGACAGGATGATCTGCGACAGCCATTCCTTGGCGATCCATGGCTTGCCAAAGAAGCTGTGGGAATAGGAGTCGGTGACCGGAAAATGCCCGGAGGAGAGAATGTCAAACCCCGACTTGATGTGCCACCAGCTGTCGGGATCGCTGAGTGCGCC